>CAJGDF010000261.1 GCA_904502105.1 uncultured Clostridia bacterium | reverse complement strand
CCGTATAAATACCTTCATACTGATAACCGAAGTTTACAGTATTAAGATAATACTCAAGTATCTGATCCTTATTATATTTTCTTTCAATATAATATGCACGAAGAATTTCTTTAAATTTTCGCTGAATGCCGGCAGCACCTTGTACGGCGTTATCTTTTGTTATAACTTTTATGAGCTGCTGGGTGAGTGTTGAACCACCGGCACCTATTTCAGATCTGCCAAGCAGTCTATCGATAACATAGTTAATTGTAGCTCTGACGGTTGTTAAAAGGTCAACACCGTTATGCTTATAAAAACGCTTATCTTCAATTGCTATCGTTGCATCAAGGAGATCCTGAGGCATATCGTTTATGGATACCCACACACGGTTCGCATTGCTGTAAAGCTCTTCGTAAACAACTATCTCACCTGATGAATCGGTGGCAAGGATCTGAGATGTATAATCAATTTCAAGATTAGCAAGCTTCGCATCTAACTCGGGATCGGTAAAAGAGTAAATAAGCGTAACACCTAAACCGATACCGAGAATACCGAACACACCGCCTGTCAGAACCCAGAAAAATATAAACGACCATATGCCGCCGAGGAGACGGACCAACAGAGGTTTTTTCTTTCTGTATTTTTCGGGATTTTTTTCCCAAAGGGGGCGATCGTCTTCAACGACCTCTACCCTACCTTTTTTCTTCTTTTTTTCAGCAGGTGGTTTTTCCGGAACAAGAACAACAGCTTCGGGCTCAATCGATTCTTCCGGCTGAGCTTCGCCGACAAGAGATTCATCTTCTTTTTGAGGAATGAATTCATCGGAATACTCAGCTTGCATTCGTGCGCGTCGAAGAGCTCTCGGGCCAAGCGTTGTTGAAGCCGATGCCAAAGTTTCTGTTTCAGCATCTGTCAAAACAGCATCTTCATCAGCTTTGAAATCCTGTTCCGATTCCGAAATATGAGAATAGTAATCCCGAGAGAACTCATCCTTGTAATCTTCATAATCAGAATTTTCAGAAACTGAATAATCAGATTCTGTGTTGGAAACATTATCCGAAACGAAATCGTTGTTTTCGTTTAAATCCGAAGATGAAACGTTTGCAACCTGAAGTTCCGAAGCGGTATTTAATTTTTCTTTTTCATTTTCAAAATGCTCTGTCTGTTTGTTTGAAACAGAAACAGATTTTTTACCCGTCATCGAACGGAAATTATCCGTTATTTCAGATAATAAATTTTTATCGGGTTTCTTACCGTGTTTACCTATGTTTCTCATTATTCTTTCATTAACACATTTCAATAAAACTTTATTTACCGCTATGTTTATAGAACGATAAACCTATACACCATATATTATAACTCATTTCTTCGGATTTTTCAAGTACCTTTTTAATAATATATTAAAATTTACACAAATTACCTAATCTCTGCTTCATTTCAAACCAATTATTCATCGATAAAGACAAGTTATATGGTAATTTTAAGATAAATATACATAATTAATAAAGGTTAAGCGTTCTCTTCAACAGAATTTGTTTCATCAACAAGACCAAAACTAACAAATAAAGCTTTATTTACGTCCGACATTTTACTCTCTGCAAGATGTCCCATTCGTTCCTTTAATCTTTGTTTGTCTATCGTTCTGATCTGTTCAAGAAGAATAATTGAGTCTTTAGCAAGCCCGTATTCTCGGGCATCAACTTCTATATGTGTCGGTAAATGAGATTTATTAAGCTTACTTGTTATAGCTGCAGCAATAACTGTTGGGCTGTATTTATTGCCAACATCGTTTTGTACAATAAGTACAGGTCTTATACCGCCTTGTTCGGAACCGACCACGGGAGAAAGATCGGCATAATAAATATCTCCTCGTTTTATGGAATACAAAAACAATCAACCACCTTTCAAATAGAAAATCTACAATCTTAAGATGCCATTTCAGACAGAAAATATTCATTTAACAAAGAAAAAAAGATAGAAATTAGGCATATGAAACAAAACGAGATTTATACTATAACGTTTTTTTGTTAATTATTGTCTTATTTTACATCTTGACAAAACACTAATTTTAGTGTAAAATAACAACCAGAGAGAAATATTCTCTTGAAAACTAAAAGGAGTGAAAATCTCATGAAAAAAATTCTCGTAGCAGTTGTAACTGTTGCAATGATGATTTCCCTTATGGTTCCCGCTTTTGCTGAAGTTTGGGCTGGCACCAACGAAATCATCCCTGAACTCATTAAAGTTCCCTACACAGCAAAGAAACCCGTTATCGACGGTGTTCTCGAAGCTGACATTTGGGGCGAAAAATTCATCCACGCTGAAGGCGCTGGCCGTGCTGAAGTAGATGGCTTCGTTCATCCTACCGACGGTTCTTTCTTTGATAGCGCTGCTTACAACAACACCACTGATGTTTACTTCAGATGGGATGAAGAATACCTCTACCTCGGTATCGTATACTCCGGTGCTTACGAATCCGAAGCTGATGAAATCGCTGCTTGGGCTGCAGGCACTGACTTCATTCAGATGTACATCGGTCTTGACGACGGCGACGGTGACCAGTACAATGACCCCCACATGGGCTTTGGTATCAATGGTAACCAGGATGCTTCTGAAGCATACCCCTACGTATTCGAACAGTCCATGCCCGATGCAGCTGACTCTGCAACTTGCCAGGAAAACATGCTTGGTAAAGTAGGCGTTGACGGTCTCTACACCACTTATGAAATGGCTATTCCCCTCGCTGACTGCCTCGGCTCTGCTGGCGCTCTCAACGATGAATACCTCATCTCCATCTGCCCCATCGATGCTGGTACTTACTATGCACAGATCGGCCAGGGCGTTCTTTGGGCTGGTAAAACTCCTACCAACTGCCCCATGCTCGTATTCTCTGAAGCTCTCGTAGTTGAAGAAGAAGTTACTGAAGAACCCGAAGTAGAAGTTGAAGAACCTGCTGAAGAACCTGAAGTAGAAGTTGAAGAAGAAGTTGAAGTT
>CAJGDF010000260.1 GCA_904502105.1 uncultured Clostridia bacterium | reverse complement strand
TTGAAGAGCCTGTTCTTTGTGAAAATGAAGAGGAATTTTTGGAATTCAGCAGAAACTGTCATATTCCCATTGCAACAGGTGAACGTAATTTTACCCGTTGGGGCTTTAAATCAATGCTCACAAGGGGAGGGGTCGATATTATTCAACCTGATGTCAGCCATGCAGGCGGTATTCTTGAAACAAGAAAGATTGCTGCTATGGCTGAAGCGTTTGATGTATCTGTTGCTCTGCACTGTCCTCTCGGACCGATTGCTCTTGCTGCTTGTTTGCAGGTTGACTTTACAACTCCTAATGCTTTTATTCAAGAGCAGAGTGCAGGTATTCACTACAACGAAGGTTATGATCTTCTTAATTATCTTAAAAATCCCGAAGTGTTCAAATATACAGACGGTTATGCTATGTGTCTTAAAGGCCCCGGTCTCGGTATTGAAATAGATGAAGATTATGTTCGTAAAATGGCGGAAGAAGGTCATGATTGGCATAATCCTGTTTGGCGTGACAGTGACGGCGTAATAGCAGAATGGTAAAAATAAATTGAAATATAAGGAGTTAGATATATTATGGAAAAATTTAAAATGGCGTTCATAGGCGCAGGCGGACGTGCAAATGCGGTTCATTATCCTTCTTTTGCAGACCTTGCTGATGTTGAAATAGTTGGTATCTGCGATATAGACCTTAACCGTCTTAAAGAAACAGCAGATAAATATAATGTCCCCGAAGATCATCGCTACGGTGCAGGCGGTATTTACGATTATCGCAACATGATCAAAGATCTTAAGCCCGACGGTGTTGCTGTTATCGGTCAACCTCATATTATGTATGATATTTGGATGTGGTGTCTCGAAAACGGCGTAAACCTCTATGTTGAAAAACCCCTCGGTCTTAACGTTCATCAGGCTCGTATGCTTACAGAGATGGCAAGACGTCATGACTGTATAACAATGTGCACTCTTCAGCGTCGCACAACTCCCAGCGTTATGAAACTCCGTGAAGAATGTTTAAAACACGGTCCTATTACAAGTGCACTCGTTCGTTTCTACAAATGCGATATCAATGACAGATTCGATGCTCGTGACCATATGTACGATGACACCGTTCATGCTATTGATGCTGTTCGTTGGGCTTGCGGAGACAGTGAACTCGTAAAACTCGAAAGTCATGTAAATAATATAGGAACTCATGATATCAACTATATCTCGGCAACTCTTCATTTCGAAAACGGCTCAATCGGTTATCTTATCAATAGCTGGTCAAGCGGCAGGCGTGTCTTTGATATAGAAATGCACGCTCCCGGTGTTTGTGCAGAGGTTGAACATGAAGTCGGTGGTTATCTTTACGAAAACGGTGATTATAACGGTAAATATTTCAGTTCTGCCGAATGTGCGGGTGGCGATGATTTCCATGTTGCAACAGGTGTACGCTATCTTGCAAGAAATTTCGTTGACAGCTGCCGCAATCATACAAGATCATGTTCCGATTTTGAAAATGCTCTCAAAGGCATTGAAATTGCAGATATGATTCTTGGAAAAGCTCTTCTCAACAAATTAAACTAATCAGAGGTGCGCGATGAAAAATAAGCTCAAAATAGGAATAATAGGTGCAGGCGGTATCTGTGAAGGTATTCATTTACCTGCTATTAACGATATTGAACTTTGCGAGCCTATTTGGATCTGTGATATTGTAGAATCAAAAGCTCAGAAATTGGCCGGAAAATGGAATATTCCCAAATACGGAGCAAATTACAAGGAACTTCTTGAAACAGATAGACCAGATGCTGTGTTTGTCCTCGTTCAGCCCGATCAGGCATTCCGTATAGTCTACGATTGCATGATGGCAGGTTGCCATGTTTTCATGGAAAAACCTATGGGGATAACTTCCTATCAGGCTGACACTATCGCCCGTATATCCAAAGAAAAAAATATTCAGTGCCAGATCGGTTTTAACCGCAGATTTATCCCGCTCATCCGTACCGTCGTCGAAAAAATGAAAAAACTCGGCAAGATCAATCAGATCGATGGCTTTTTCTTTAAAAACAGCAGTGCGGATTTCTATGATGGCTGTTCCTCCGCTTTTACATGCGACGTCATTCATACTGTCGACGTTGTCCGTTATATTGCAGATAGCGAAGCTACTGCGGCTGTCCAGTTTGCAGGACGTTACGGCGACAGCCCCGTCGATAATGCATGGAATGCCCTCATCAGCTTTGAAAACGGTATCACCGCAACTGTCAGAGCTAACTATGCAACCGGCAGCCGCGTTCACGGCATAATTATTCACGGCGATGCCGCAAGCGCATATGTCGATATCGGATTCGGACGTGAGCAAGGCGGTGCAAAGATACTCTATTCAGGCGAGAAATCGTTTTCACGCGCTTCTGTCGGTATCGGTGCCCAGAATTTTGAAAATATCGATATCATCGAAGTCGCAGGAAATCAGGAATATTATAACTATTACGGCTATTTTGATGAAGACCGTCTTTTCGTCGAATCTATTCTCAACGGCACTCCGGTTCCCTGCGGTGCTGAAGATGCCGCAAAGACAATGCATCTTTTGGATATGATGAAAGACGGAGAGATGCGTGTTTGTTAAACAGGTGATCTTATGAATAGAAATTTTACAAGACCCGTCACTATTGCTTCCGTCTGCGGTCCGAACGGTTCTCCCGAACTGATCTTTGCTCTCGCAGAGCAGGCGGCAAAACAAAAACCTGACCTTATCCTTCTTCATGAATGCTGGCATTATACCGGCGGCCCTGTTGAAGCGGGCATCGACCATGAAATGACGAAAAGGGTTATGGCTCTTGCAAAACAGTATGGAACATATATCGTCCATCCTCTTCTTATTCCAGAAAAGGATAACGATTTCAACAGCGCAGTTGTCATCGACCGCAACGGCGAGATTATAGGCAGATACGATAAGGCTTATCCGTTCTGGCCTGAGCTTGTCGCAAAAGATAAGATCGGAGGCAACTTCCCTGGC
>CAJGDF010000259.1 GCA_904502105.1 uncultured Clostridia bacterium | reverse complement strand
TAACGATCGTTATCGCAAAGCTTGTCGGCTGTACACTCCCCATCCTCGCAAAAAGAATCGGCTTTGACCCTGCGGTCATGGCGAGCCCGTTCATTACAACTATCGTTGACGCGCTCTCTCTTCTTGTTTACTTTAACATCGCTTCCGCACTTCTCGGAATATAACAGGTTGAGGTTGAAAAATTAAGAAATATTAAAGAGCAGATAAAGGTTTTAAGCCGATATCTGCTCTTTTTGTTTTTAGCTGTGTAAAACGCAATCCAAATCCCAAATATTTTCTTTTTTATTTGCAATAATAAATCCTTTTGCGTTGAGGGTGTTTTCGCGGTTATATGTCATTTCGGAAAGGTCGCCCTGCAAAAATATGCCGCCTGCGTTTTCAACGACCGCCTGCATGGCGCATGTGTCCCATTCATACGTCGGCCCGAATCTGTAATAAACGTCGCCCTCTCCGCTTGAGATCATGCAGCCCTTGATGCTGCTGCCCGAAATTTTGATCTCGGAGATCTGATCTTTATAAACTTCAAAAAGGGTCAGCGTTTCTTTATCGGGATGAGAGCGTGACTGCATAACGGTAAGCTTTCCCGTGGTGCTTGAAACGTGTATTTTATCGCTTTCCGCAAAGATCTTTGAAAGCGTGTCTTTTGTTGATCTGAAAGAGCCTATGCCGTTAAATGCATAGTAAAGCGCGCCCGTCACGGGAACGTAAACCACGCCCGCAACCGACCTTTCTTTGTATGAAAGACCGATGTTAACGGTAAATTCGCCGTTTCGTTTAACAAATTCTCTCGTGCCGTCGATGGGGTCAACGATAAAGCAGAGATCGTTTTTTCTGCGTGAAATATCGTCGGCAGTTTCTTCTGAAAGCCTTGCAACGTCAGGATATTTTTCTGCGAGTGCAAGGTTTATGTATGTGTCGGCAGCTTTGTCCGCATCTGTAACGGGGCTTTTGTCGGCTTTATATTCAATGTTGAAATCTTTTTTATATATCTCCATTATACGTTCGCCTGCCTCTATCGAGATGGCGCACATATCGGCAAGAAGCTTTTGGGGGTCAAAAGGAAAATTTGGCATAATAACACGGTTCCTTCTTTTTTTATTCAGTATACACGTAAAATCAAAAAAAGTCAAGAAAAAACAGAGCTTATACTATCGTATCGGCTCTGTTTTCCGTTTAAGTGTGTAGATCAGTTTGTATCGGTGTGATAGCTTTCTCTGAAAAGAAGAGAAAAGGACCACACGCCCGAAAGGCCAACGAGGGTGTATACGATCCTGCTGATTATCGACGTGTCGCCGCCGAAGAGCCAGGCAACAGGGTTAAATCCGAAAATTCCGACAGCACCCCATACAAGCGCGCCGATCACGGCGAGAACGAGCGCGAGTCTGTCTATAAGCTTCATGGATGATCATCTCCTTGAAAATGTTTTTTCGTCCGAGATGAGTATTTCCCGATTATTGCGTGTTTATTCGTTTCAGATTTTTTTGTTAAAATTTTACTTAAACGGTTATTTTTTCAGACTTGTAATCTTTTTCCAGTTGATCGGAAATCCCATATAGTTATACAGAGAGCTTTCCGATATAGATCTTGCGTTTCTTAAATAATGAGTTATTATTTTATTCAAATTAAGCTGGAATTTCTTAAAATCTTCGTTTGTTAAAAGGTATCTGAAAGAAATCACCAAAGAAAAAAGATCTCTTTTCCCGTAAATATATTCCGTACCTTTTTTCGGAATATTGAGTTTTTCGTGTAATGCCGTGCTTGGGATCGCATTTTTGGTCTGGTAAGAGAAGAGCCGTTCGTTATGAGCGCAAACATTTCGGAATTTTGTGATAACGCTCAAAAACTGTTCCAGCTGTTTTTCATTTACCTTGTCAAAATTTTTGGACATTTTCGCTTTCAGGTCATGCGTAATACATCCGTAGAATTTGGATAATGAGCCGAGCGGCAAACCGCAAACAATTACCCAAAGAGGAACATTTCCATGTTTTATCCTCTGATGATTTATATAATCATAGTCATTGTTTTTATTTGCCAGATTGTCCAGTCGAACGATGAGCTCTTTCGTATCCTTGTTACGGTAATAATTCTTTTCGTCAAGATAGCAGCTTTGTTGCTGACCGTGTTTTTCCGTAAAATAATATGAGAGCAATGATCGGATATTTCGCTCAATTTTCAGTATGTATTTAAAAAACAATTCGCGAAGATTTTCATCGAATTTATAGAGATCGACTATTTCGTCAAAGGTCGTTCCGTCTTTGTATTTTTTTGTTGTAGTATTCTTAAACGGGTTTTTATATCCGCCGATCAGTCCGAAATAACCTATCTGTTTCAGCATTTTCAATGCATATTCCTTGTCCGGAATGATCAGATTTTTTTCGTTCTGAAGATAATTGATCTGATCCTCAAAAGATAAAAACGGTTTATCCATAACTTTTCTCCTAAAAAAAGAGGAGCTCCCGCAGGAACTCCCCTGGTCGCAGGCCTCGCAGGTTTCTGCAACTCGATCACTGAACATATTATACAAAAAACAAAAGTTTTTGTCAAGTCCCAAGGGGGATTGTTTAAAATACGTTCAAAGATATTATATGCAAAAGGTCGGTTTTTATTTGTGTTTACTTAAACGGTCTCTCTTTTTTAAGCTCTTCGATTATAACGGCTATCGCGCTTTCGTCACATGAAACGGTCACGACGTCTGCCGCCTCAAGCACTTCTTCGGACGAGCCGCTGACACAGACTCCGATATCAGCCATTTTTATCATTTCGGTATCGTTGTCGTAATTGCCCGCGCTTACAACAAGCCTCGATCCGGTGAGCTGCTTTGCTTTTAAAATGCCGCTGCCTTTACCTCCGTTTGCAGAGAACATCTCAAGGCCTTCAGGCCAGCCCCTGCAGAATTTGTAGCCCGGAAACGCTTTCGGTATCTCGTCCTTGAGGCGGGCAGTCGTTTCTTTATCCTGTATAAACATAAAATCAAACATTAT
>CAJGDF010000258.1 GCA_904502105.1 uncultured Clostridia bacterium | reverse complement strand
GAATCACGACGAGACCGTAACAAAAATAAAGAAAGAAGCGGCAGATGCATATTTTGCGGCAAAGGAAGCGGCAGAGAATGCGGTTGAATACGCTAAAAACTTTATAAAAGAATTTGAAGAGAAAATGAAAAACATAGAAAATAACACAGGAAAAAAAGTCGGTGTTGACACAGACAGCGGAGATCCTGTTATAACGGTTGAACCTTAAAATAAAGAATAAATATAAGATCCCCGACAGAAATATCGGGGATCAATTTTTATAAAAACCCACTTGACCGAACAAGCCTTTGGGTGTATAATAACATTAACACGCAAAAAGGAACGTTAATTATGAATAATATAAAGTGCATAGACTTTCACACCCACATTTTCCCCGACGCCCTTGCGCCGAAAGCGATAGCCTCCCTGGTTGAAGGCGGCAAGCATATTTATCTGCCGAACACAGACGGAACAAAAGACGGGCTGATAAAATTCATGGACGAGTCGGGCGTTGATATATCTGTAAATATGCCTGTTTTAACAAAGCAGACACAAACCGTTAAAACAAATGAATTTGCAGCGGCATCGATATGCGACAGAATAAAAGCATTCGGAGGCATTTACCCGACAGAAGATAATTACAAGCAGGATATTGATTTTGTTGTATCTCTCGGTCTCCCCGGAATAAAATTACATGCGGAATATCAGAATTTTATTGTTGACGAGCCGAAAATGCTGAAAATTTACGATTATGCATTTTCAAAAGGGCTTATGATAATTCAACACGCGGGCTTCGACCCTGCCTTTGAGCCACCGTTCCGTTCAAGCCCGAAAATGTTTGCAAATGCAATGAAACAACTCGGCGGCGGCATAATGATAGCGGCGCATCTCGGAGGTCAGAGCCAGTGGGATGATGTTGAAGAATACATTGTGGGTACAAACATTTATATAGACACCGCGATGGGCTTCGGCTATTATTCAACGGAGCAGTTCATGAGAATCGTCAAAAACCACGGTTCGGATAAAATTCTTTTTGGAACAGACTCTCCGTGGAGCCATGCAAAGAAAGAAAAAGAAGCATTACTCTCACTCCCTCTTTCAAACGAAGAGAAAGAAAACATCTTGTATAAAAATGCCGCGAAATTGCTCAAGCTGTAAATATATGTAACAAAACAAATCCCCCTGCATAAAATGATAAAGGAAAGAAAACTTTCCGAGATATTAAAAAAGCATTTATATGCAAGGAGGTAAAACTTTTGGCAACAACCATAACAAATCAGGCGACCTTAACGTATAACTTCGGTACACAGACCGCAACTGCAGAGTCGAACATTGCAACCGCGATACTTCAAGGTCCTATAACAGCCGAAAAATCATCGCTCGACACGGATTATACCGAGGGCGAAGACATAACCTATTTTGTAAATCTTACAAACAGCTCCGAGTCTGCGTTAACTAACGTAACCGTCACCGACGATCTCGGCACATACGCAGTATCCCCCACCCTATCGGTCACACCGCTGACATACACCGGTCCCGCCCAGTTATTCATCAACGGAATACCGACAACGGTACTCGTTCCGACTGTTACCGCAAGCTCGGTAACGTTTACAATACCCTCGCTTTCAAGCGGAGACAATGCCCTTATCGCATACAAAGCGACAGTTAACGGGAATGCGCCGCTTGCAACAGCCTCTACTGTTGAAAACACGGTTTCAGTAACGGCTGACGGCATTGTTGAAACAGTAACTGACTCACATATCCTCACAGTTGAAAATTATGCAGATGTGGAGATAGTTAAAGCAATGTCACCCTCTACCGTGACAGACGGCAGTACTTTAACATACAGCTTTGAAATTTTCAATTACGGCAACACGGATGCGACAAATGTTGTTTTAACAGATGCATTTTCGCCCGCGCCTACCCAGATAACCGTTACAGTAAACGGAGACCCCATTCAGGCATCGGAATATTCTTACGTAAACGGCGTCCTTACATTGCCCACACAGGGAGCGGCAACATCAATAACCGTTCCTGCGGCAACATTCACCCAGGATCCGTCAACAGGAGAATTTACAACAGTTCCGGGAACTGTAAGCATCACAGTTTCGGGAACGATCTGATTCAGAACGAAAAACCGAGGATCATTGGCGTTGTGTCCTTAAGGACACAACGCCAACTCTATTCGCCTTTGGCGAGTTCTATTGCTTCGCAGTGATATTCGGCTTACGCCGAGTGGTATTCGCTACGCGAGTTTTTGGATGCGAATAGAATATAACTGCTCTGTTTGCAGAGCAATATCACTTTTGCGCGAGCAAAAATATCACGCTGTCGCCGACAGCATATCACTAAAAAACTATCAGGAAGAGCGCACTTACTCACCACCGAATGTGGTGGTGAAATAGAAAAAGCCGATACGGAATTAAATCCATATTGGCTTTTTAAACTGTCCTTCAGAACCCGATGCCTTCCTCGGTTTTTGTTTTTTTGATAAGCTTTACGGTATGACGTTTCCCATCAATCGGTATAAAATCGGCAGCAGAGCCGTCAACCGAAAGAACTGTACCGCCGTTTTCAACTGTCAGCGAAATATTGGTGCCGTCAATATCTATCTGTGCGGAATATCCGTTCCACGAAGACGGCAATGACGGCTCAACAATCAACGTGCCGTTTTTACGTTTGATACCGAGAATTTCTTCAGTCACTACCTTGAAATACCAGCCTGCGGCACCCGTGTACTGACTCCAGCCCGCCATCCCCTCGTGAGCCGCATTGGAATACACATCGGCAGAAAGAACATACGGTTCTCCCCGGTATTTTTTTACGTCATCAAGAGTTTTCGTATGGTTTACGGGATTGAGCATTTCAACCAACTCAAATGCTTTATCCGTCTGACCGGATTTCAGATGAGCAAGCGCAAACCATACTGCCGCATGGGTATACTGTCCGCCATTTTCACGTACTCCCGGGATATAGCCTTTGATATATCCCGGAGTTTCGGGACCGT
>CAJGDF010000257.1 GCA_904502105.1 uncultured Clostridia bacterium | reverse complement strand
CCAGAAAAACCGTTCCGGCGATCCCGATTGCCAAACCGGCAAGCACTGCATTCAGCAAAGTTTTATACGATTGCTTGAAAAAATTGTCCATAAAACCATTTCCCGTATTTTTGAAGTTGAAAATATGAAGCCTTTAAAATAGCACAAAACCGGATTTTTTCAAATCTTGCATACGATTTTTCAGCGGCTGTTGAACAAAAAGTTAAATACTCCCGGCAATAGCTTTTTCAATATCCACCCTCCGGCTATCAGCAAACCTGTCAGCAGCAGCGGAAATATCGTAAAAACAATTAAAAACGCCCAGTTCCGCACCGGCAAAGCCGGATAGATCACAGTCAGCGCCGCGGTAAGACAATACTCATGTACAAGGTAGATAAGGAATGAATAACCAGCCAGAAACAATATATATTTATCCAAGCGGTCATTTTTCTTAACGATTCTGCCGGCAAAAGCATATACAAAAAACAATCCACTGTAAAGCGACAATGCCGCCAGCTGTATTTCCGGAATTGCACGGCAAATATCCAATGCTGCCGCTGCGGCAAAAATAATTCCGCTGCAGCTCAACACCATTGATGAATCAACAGCTTTCTGATATTTGATCAACATTCTGCCCAGCGTAAAAAATGATAAAGCATACAGCAACCGCAAAAACGGGCCCCAGTTCACGGCCATTTCCACTACTGGTTTATATGATAAAAAGAAGAGATTTGCCACAGTCAATCCCCAGATCAGCATATCATACTTATAAAAATATTTACGGAAAATATGCACGATCATAAATGCGGCGAATAAATATGGCAGAAACCATAAAGGATACAAAAACGGATATTCCCTCGGAATGGTTACCGGCACAAACAAAACCGCCAAGGGAAACCCAGACACATATTTTTTAACAGCAGATAACAAATATGTTTTTGTTATGTATACAACACAAAAAACTCAATTTGTTGATAAAGCATTAGAAGATATAGCGAAGTGTTTTGATGAGGAAAGACTCGGAATAAAAAACGAGGATATCGCCGAAATAATATTCTGCCATACCTATGGAAGGTTATCACCCAAAGAAGACAAATCACTTCGAGATTATTGTAGGCAAAAGGGCGCTATGCTGAACTTGATTGGTATAGACGAACTTGGAAATGATATTTTTCTGAAATATCCTAAAATAGCAAAAGATGAGTTAGGTATTTCTGTTGATACAGGTCAAATTATGACGTTGGATTCTTTTCTTGCCTCTCAAGATAAAAACAAAATGTCTGCACCATTGAACACCGAATTTATGTTCAGAGATGATGAGTTAAAAGAAGCGGAAAAGCTTTTAGAACAAAACAATATTTTGGTTGTTTATGGTCCTTCAGGGGTTGGTAAAACAAGATTTTCGGTTGAGTTATGCAGATGTCTTTCGGACAAACTCGGTTACGAAATAGTATGTATAAAAAGCAATGGATTGGAAATCTATGAAGATTTGGTTACTTCGTTGGAATCAGAAAAAGAATATATAGTTTTTGTTGATGATGCTAACGAATTGACCGGATTACATTTTGTTCTTGACAATTTGAATAATGAGAAAAGAAAAATTTCAAAATTGGTAATTACGGTTAGAGATTATGCTCGCCAAGATGTAATAAAGAAGATTCTTGATTACGATAAACCTGAAAAAATCAAATTAGATATTTTAAAGGACGATGACATACGTAAGCTTGTCGATGTTTGCTTCGGCATAAAAAACAATACTTATTCGGATAGAATAGTTGCAATTGCAGAAGGCAACGCACGTATTGCTATGCTTGCCGGTAAACTTGTTTCCGAAAGCGAAAGTATAGAATCGATAATGGATGCGTCCGAATTATATAACAGCTATTATGGGAAACAATTAGAAACAATTCTTACAGGAAGTGAAACGGAAATTAAATCAGCAGGAATAATTGCTTTCCTTCAGTCGATTCGCTTGGATAACTTAGAAAGGTTTAGCGATCTTTTTGAAGCGCTCTCTTTATCTTCTGATGCTTTTATCGAGGATATAAAACACTTGCATTCATCAGAAGCAGTTGATTTATGTAACGATGTTGCTGCAAGAATATCTGATCAATGTTTCAGTAACTTTTTAATTAAATATGTTTTTGTTGACAAGAAAATAATTCCACTTGATTTAATGATAAAAGTTTGTTTTGATTTTAACAAAGCCAGAACCATTTCTGCATGCAATATTCTTCTCAATGTTTTTTCAGACGAAAACCTCCATAAATATCTTGAAGAACAAATCAATATTATTTGGGATGAAGTGAAAGACAATGCTGAAAAATTTGAAATGTTTTTCAAATCTTTTCACATGATTAGGCCAACAGAAACATTATTGATAATAAAGGAAAGAATAGATAAAACAGACACGGTATCTTTTGATACAACAAAAATTGATATCAAAAACGAGGATGGAAATCAGATTAAGGATGACATTATTTCTGTTTTATGTAATTTTCACAATCATCAACAATTGCCTGAAGCAATCGAGCTTTTGCTTCAATATTATGAGAAACGTCCGGATTTATTCGAAGAATTCTATACTGCCTTTGTTAGAGAACTTGGTATAGATGCTAATTCTCAATTTTCTGGTTATTACAGCATAAAAACTTCGGTTTCTTTCCTTTGTAATTTAATCAAAGAAAACAGAAACATAAATACATTAATGTTGTTTGTAAAAGTCGCTAAATATTATTTAAAATTTGTTTTTTCAAGAGCTGAGGGAGGCAGACGAAACACTTTCACTTTTTACAACATACCTATCGGATATTGTAAGTCTGTATTGGATTACAGAAAAGCTTTACTTGAAAACTTGAGAGAAATTTTTGAGAGTGGTGCGTTTGGCTCAGAATTAGAGAATTTCTTAAAAAACTATTGCTCAGGTTATCGTGATAGCATAAACTTTGATGTTGCAAAAGAAGAAATTGTGCTTGTGTTGTCTTTTTTAGAGATGCTTGATAAAGATAATTTACACCATT
>CAJGDF010000256.1 GCA_904502105.1 uncultured Clostridia bacterium | reverse complement strand
TATAATCTTTTTTGATAAAATACAAGAAACACAAATTGTTATTAGAACAAATATTTTATAAAACTTTATGTTAGGAGGAATAATTATGCCTACAAAAACTGAACTGTTTTTACAACTTGCACAGCCTGACAAAAATGGTTGCAGTCGCTGGATAAACACCAGTGAATTTGTCGGCGAATATGCTGAACTTAAGTTTGGCAACGGAGCATCCTGGGCAAGAAAAGAATCTACCCTTGCTAAAAAATATATAATTGAATTCGATAAATCTATCACCCCCGGAAACGGTATTGACCGAATACGCTTGAACGGACTTAATGGTGGGGATTATTCTCAACATATTCGTGCTGATATCAAGCGTGAAATATCAAGCCGTCGCTGTGTTGTCTTGGGAACTTCAAAACCTGAGGTTGACCATAAGAACGGTATGAAAAACGAAGGTCGCGTTATGCGCAATGAAGATCAGCAACTTTCAGATTTTCAACCTTTAAGCAAAGCAGCAAACGATGCGAAGCGTCAGTTTTGCAAAGAATGCCGCAGAACAGGTATAAGATATGACGCTAAAAAGTTGGGATACCCGATGTCTTATTATGCCGGAGGTGCAAGACACAACAACGAAGAAGATGCTTGCATCGGCTGTTATTGGTACGATCCATTAGAATTCAAAAAACATCTTATTAAAAAGTAAGAAAAAGGTGAAGTAGGAATCCTACTTCACCTTTTTAAATATAAAGATATATTCGTGGTCGAACACATAGAAATCACTTGCTAACGCACGATATCTCCAAATTGCTGCTTGGTTTGCTTTTCCTCGGGTACGGTCAAAATTCTTTACAAGAATAGCTTTCATAATAAAACCTCTTTCAAGAAAAAGATTCATACAATGAAAGCCAAGGGGGATTAACTGGCTGTTTGCATATTTATCGCCGATAACAACCGCACAATAACGGTTCTTTTCCAACACTCTTGTTGTGTTATCGATAACCTCTCCAAACGCAGCAAGAAATTCTTCAAGCGTTTCGCTGTTAGAAAGGTCCCGTTTATCTTCGGAAAATTTAATAATATCCCAGTAAGGTGGATGCATTATTACAAACTGGACTTTTTTGATGCCATAGTAATCAACCATTTTTCCTGTATCGATCGTCTTACTGTCGGCAACAAGAATATTTGTAGAGCACTTGGGATTGTGTTCTAATTTAATCCTTTCTCTTACCTCGTCAGCAACAGATTTTTGTAATTCTATCCCTATGGAGTTCCGCCCCATTCTTTGAGCTTCAATCAAAGATGTTCCGCTGCCCATAAACGGGTCTAATATCCAATCACCTTTTTTGGTGTAACGACTGAATAATTGTCTCGGAACCTGCGGAATAAAATTTCCGTGATAACTTGCGTTATGTATTCCTGAATTCTCTCTGTGAAATGACCAAAATGAGTTGGTAAGAATATCGGTATAGTCCCGCCATTTTTTCGTATCAATGTCATTGTATCTGGGCATTACTCGTTTTCCTCCAGCTGAGATAATCCTTTCATAATTGCAATGCCAATAGCTTTACCTAACAGCGCAGGAACCGCATTTCCTATCTGGACAAGCTGCCACTTTTTTGATCCTTGGAAAATAAAATCGTCAGGGAAGGATTGCAATGCTGCCAGTTCTCTTGGTGTAAGAACTCGGGGAAGCTTGGGATGAATGTTTACACCGCCGTGGTTTTCTTTAACTGTACAAGAAGGTTTATCCCAAGGTGATTTTTTCCATGCGTCAGAATAATTGCCGTATAAGCTTTGACCTTCAGGAACTGCAGCAATCTGTTCCATCATTTTTTCTGAGTGTCTTGTAAAAATATGATTAATCTGCTTGTTTTCGGGTATGGACATAAAACGTTTTATTCCTTCACCCAGTGTTACATAGTTTTCGGGTGAAAAAATAGGCTTTGGATGGTAATTTTTAAGTCCGTGCCTATTACCAATAAATATTACTCTTTTTCGAATTTGAGGCACACCATAATCTGCACTATTTAAAACGGTAACATTTATATCATATCCGGCTTCTTTGTAATCGTTAATAATCTTTGCTTCAACCTTACCATCAAGCATAGATCTGAGGCCCTCAACGTTTTCCATCACAACAAAATCAGGTTTAATATGTTTAACGATTTCAAGCATTTCCAGATATAAGCTGTTTCTGGGATCTGTAACGACACGATGACCTGCCATACTGAATCCCTGACAAGGGAATCCGCCAACAATCAAATGTATATGCTTACCGGCTACAGAATCATAGAGTTCCTGTTTAACAGAAGCCTCGCGAATATCTCTGGTCTGAACATTTTCATTAAAACCTTTTTGCTCAACAAAATTATATTTATATGTCGCAACAGCTTCGGGCATTATTTCAACCGAACCAACGGGTGTGAAACCAGCCATCGTTAAGCCACAACTCAAACCACCGGCACCTGAGAACAGGTCAATAAAATTAAACCCGTTACGATAATTGATATTAGACCAACCGTCAAAAACCCAGCTATCAGTAATATCAATCCAATTAACTGCGTCGGACCCCTGTCCTTCAACTATTGCTTCGTTAAAAATATTATCTTTTTCAGGGTCTAAATCTGACATTAACCATTTATTGTAATTCTCTTTAGAAATGCGGTAACAGTTACCTATTTTCTCTGCTTTGAGTTTGCCAGCAGCAATATGTCTTCTGATTGTTTTCTGACTTTGTCCGGACATTTCCGCAACGTCAGCAATAGAATAAATTTCCATCAAAAATCATCCTTTTGTTATGATGTGTCCATTATACATGTTTTTTGTCCACAAGTCAATATAATTTAAATTTATATTATTTCCGTTGCCTTAATCTGTTCACAATTTGTTATCTGGACTTCCGGGCAGAGTGACGGTATAGTACCGTACTGCAAGGAGGTGAAATATGATAAGTATACTTGAAGAAATGTGGTACGGAAATCTGAATCCGCAGGAGCAAAGCACCGAGGGTCGCAAAG
>CAJGDF010000255.1 GCA_904502105.1 uncultured Clostridia bacterium | reverse complement strand
GGGAGAAACGTAAATTTCAATATTGCCGTCTTCGGTTTTTTCGGCACAACCGAGAAGCTTAACGGCATAGCCCTGTTTATCGGCTTCATAAATATCTTCAAGAGATATTCCGCGAATACCTTTGGTCATAACATTTTCGGGGTGAATATGTCTGCCGAAGGCAAGAGAAGCAAGAATACAGATTTTACGGCATGTATCTTTACCGTCAATATCAGCGGAAGGATCCTGCTCTGCATAACCGAGTTCCTGAGCCTGCTTGAGGGCAGTTTCAAAGGTGATGCCTTCTTTTACCATTTTGGTAAGGATATAGTTTGTTGTACCGTTCATAATACCAACGATCTTGTTAAGCTCGTTAGCTGCAAGACAATGATACATCGGGTTGATTATGGGAATACCGCCGCCTACGGATGCTTCGAAAAGATAGCATACCTTCTTTTCTTTTGCAATCGCAAGAAGCTCGGGAGCATGTGTTGCAACAAGCTCTTTATTTGAGGTTACAACATGTTTTCCGGCAAGAAGAGCACGTTTTGTATAATCGTAAGCAAAAGTTGCACCGCCTACAGTCTCTACAACAACATCTATCTCGGGATCGTTTTCAATAACGGAAAAATCTTTTACAAACTTATCAGCATACGGACTGTTGGGGAATTCCCTTATATCCAGTATATACTTGCAAGTAATATCCTGACCTATTTTTTTGGAAAAAAGTCTGTTATTTTTATCAAGAAGCTCGACAACGCCCGAACCGACGACGCCAAAGCCAACAACAGCAACATTTATCATAATTTTATTCATCCTAACACGATACCGGGTACATTTTCAGTACATTCGGTTATTTATCATTTTATTATACATAACAATTCTTTATTTGTCAAGTAGTAACACAGAAAAGTAAAATAATATTGTCGGCACTTGACAAAATATTGCAGAGATGATATAATAAGGTATAATTCGGTAATTATGACTATAAATATATAATGAACGGAGTGTTTTTCATGTCAACGCAGAAGTTATTCCGTGAAACAGCGTTCAACGGCTATAACAGAGATGACGTACGCGAATACATAAAAAAACAGGATGAACGTATCAGAGAGCTTGAAACCGCCGCTGCTGATGCAGAAGCTATAAGACAGACAGAGCAAACAGAAGCACAGGCTGAAATTGAAAAGCTCAATAATATAATCCAGTCTCTTAATGAGGTTATAGACGAAAAGAACAAAGAAAACCTCGAGCTCACTGAACAGGTGATGCAACTAAAAAACGCATTACTGGAGCAGACGACTGCCTTACAGGAAAAAGTAACGGCCATCGACTCGCTCCGGACAGAACTTGCTGAAATAACAGAGCTTTACAACAACCTTAAAAACGATGCAAGCAAACAATCAGAACAGATCGCTGCTCAATCCGAAAAGCTTTCCGCTCTTGACGACAAAAACAAACGTGTTGAAGACGATCTTAAAACATACATCGAGCGTTCCGAAAAACTTAAGCAGGAAGCAGAATCCGATCTTCTTGCCGGATCAAAATTCCGTGAACTCGAAGCTACGATCGCACAGAAAGACGAGCGCATAAAGTTCCTCGAAAGCAACTGGAATATGCATAAGAACGATTATAACGTATACACTGAAGTTAAAAACAATGTATCCGCTATTCTCGCCGAGGCAAACAAAAAAGCAGAAGAGACAGTGAAGGAAGCTTCCGAAAAAGCAAAGATCATGATGGAAACCGCAACTGCAGACAGAGATAAGACCGTTGGAGAACTCAAGCAGCGTCTTTCCGATCTCAAAATTGCTGTTCAGAACATCGAGACATCTGTTGACCTCGCATCTTCGGAGCTTGAACGTACACAGCAGGCACAGAAAAGCAAAATACCCGATGATATCCTTCAGCTTTTAAAAATAAACGGTGACTAATTTTAAAGAGGCAAAATAAAAGAATGAATAAAAAAGTTACAAGAATAATTGCGGCAGCTATATGTATAGTTCTTGCGGCATCGATGATATTTTCTCTGTTCTATTCCATATTCTTTTATATGTAAACAGAAAATACCGATAGTTTAACAAAAGATACGGCGGCCTGAAATTCAGGTCGCCTGTTTTTATACGGAGATAAGAAATGAAGCTTTTAGCACCGTCATATTATAAAAATTTTAAATGTATTGCAGATAAATGCAAGCACAGCTGCTGTATCGGTTGGGAGATCGATATCGACGACGATACGCTCGATCTTTATGCAGACATTGAAGGACCTTACGGCGAAGTGATACGCGACAGTGTTGATTTCGACGATGTGCCGCATTTCAGACTGACTGACGAAGAGAGATGTCCGCATCTCGACAGCGCAGGATTATGTAAAATAATAACAGAATTCGGCGAAGATCACTTATGCGATATATGCACGGATCATCCCCGTTTTTACGAAGACACAAAAAAGGGGAAGACAGTTGGCATTGGTATGTCCTGCGAAGAAGCGTGCCGTATTATTTTAACATCGGACGATTATCGCATAGTCGAAATTGATGAGCTTGAAGATGACGATCAGTATTCGGTAAAAACCGATTTCGATTCAATAGAATATATTGAGGATCTACACCAAAAACTGTCAACAGACGGCTCTTCTTTGAAAGAAAAGATAAGTAAAATAATTGATATCAATACGGTTAATATCAGTAAAAATTCATGGATTGAAATCTTAGATAAGCTCGAATTTTTGAACGAAAGCAGCAGGTCTGTTTTTGAAAGTTTCGATACGGATATTTCTGTTCCGCCCGAATTCGAAAAAAAACTTGAAAGAGCGTTGGCTTATTTTATATTCCGTCATTGCAGCGGTGCGAAAACAATTGCCGAATTTAACATAGCACTCGGCTTCGGCTGCATATGCACATTTCTTATAGCATCCATAGTGAAACAACAAAATAAAGCCGACATCAACGAGGCAGCACGGACTGTTTCTGAAGAAATCGAATATTCCGAAACAAACACGGAGATTTTAAAGAATATTATTC
>CAJGDF010000254.1 GCA_904502105.1 uncultured Clostridia bacterium | reverse complement strand
GCACATCGCCTCCGCCGCATTTCCGCTGCCGACATCTCCGAGCTTTTCGTTTGTTTTTGCTTTAACGCTTACGTTTTGTACGTCTGTTTTGAGAACTGCCGCAATGTTCTCTCTCATTTTTAATATGTACGGTGCAAGCTTCGGCTTTTCGATTATTACCGTTGCATCGATATTTCCGACCGTAAATCCGTTTTCTTCTATTATTTCAACGGTTCTTTTAAGGAGGAGCATGCTGTCGATATCTTTATACTGCGGGTCTTTGTCTGAAAAATGACCGCCTATATCTCCGAGCGCACATGCACCGAAAAGAGAGTCGATTATCGCATGGATAAGTACGTCTGCGTCGGAATGCCCCAGAAGTCCTTTCTCGTAAGGGATCTCAATGCCGCCGAGGATAAGCTTTCTGCCCTCGACAAGTCGGTGGCTGTCAAACCCGAGACCTATTCTCATTTTAAGTTCCTCCTTAATATATATCCTGATTTTATGTAAAATAAAAGAGAGTGGGGAGGGAGGTCTTAGCCTCGCTCCTCACTCCCTTGAGCGTTAACATCCGATTTGGATATTAGTCGTTAGTGTAGGGGAGAATTGCGATCTGACGAGCGCGTTTGATAGCTTCGGTCAGTTCACGCTGATGCATAGCGCAAGTAGCGGTGATTCTTCTGGGAAGGATCTTGCCTCTTTCGCTGATGAAACGGCGAAGTTTCGCAACGTCCTTGTAGTCGATGAAGTCAACTTTGTCAGCGCAGAACTGGCAAACTTTCTTTCTGGGCTTTCTCTTGTTGAAGCCATCTCTTTCTCTGGGTTCACGCTGTTCACGAGCGGGAGCAGCGTTTACATTTTCGTTTACGTTGTTATTTTCCATTTTAAATAAGACTCCTTTCGTAGATTAGAACGGGAGCTCGTCTTCGATATCTTTGATATCAGCAAAGAACTCCGTGTTTACCCCTGCTGTGGGGGCAGATGCAGGTGCGGACGGTACAGGGTTCGAAACAGGCGCGCTTGACTGCATATAGTCGTCAGAGGGTCTCATTGCGGGACCTTCCTGCTTTGTTGCGCCAAACTGGACTTCGTCTACCATAATAGAGTAGGAACGGCGTTCAATGCCGTCTTTGTCCTTGTAGTTGTCGTTCTGGATAGAACCGAACACGATTATAACGGAACCCTTTTTAAAATATTTGGAAACGAATTCCGCTGTCTGTCTGAACGCTGTACACGGAATGAAATCCGCTGTCGGTCTGTCTTCTCCCTGTTTTGCAAAACGGCGGTTTACCGCAACGGAGAATCTGACATTCGGGATACCCGATGCCGACATCTTAAGCTCAGGATCGGAAGTAAGTCTTCCCATAAGCATGACTTTGTTAATATTCATTTAAAACTCGTCTCCTTTCCGCAAATGCTTATTTCTTGATGATGATGGAGCGAAGAACACCTTCCGTGATGTGGTAAACACGGTCGAGCTCTGCGGGAACTTCTGCCGGCGCTTCAAATTCAACGAGGACATAGTGACCCTCATTTTCATAATTGATAGCGTAAGCAAGTCTTCTCTTACCCCAAACATCTACGTTCTTGATCTCGCCGCCGTTAGCGGTGATGAGGGTCTTGAACTTCTCGGTAGTAGCTTCGATAGCTGCTTCGTCGAGTTTTTTGGTGCTGAGAACGAAAATAGATTCGTACTTGTTCATTACGTTACACCTCCTTCTGGACTTTCGGGGAAGCTTTTGCCTCCCAAGGATAAAATTCGTACAGTGCGGCCCTAAGGCCACAACGCATTGTATTTTATCATAAAATAAACCGTTTGTCAAGCGGATATTTCGTATGTCGAAAATAGTTTAAAATCAGTATCATTATTTTTTTTGCCTATTGCGTTTAACACGAAAATATGATATAATCATTTTTATAAACTACAGATCGGAGTTCGTGTTTGAAATGAGAAAAATATCGGCTTTGGGCTTGATCATCATTTTTATTATTTGTCTTTTCGGGTGCGACGACGGAACAATAAATGCAGGAGGAGAAAATACTTCCGATATGAAAAATGCAAAAGAGGCTGCCGAGTTCAGAGCGGCGGCATGGCAAGAGGTCTTTGCCGAAGAAAAAAAGGATAAAAACCGCGTGCTTGAGATCAGGGATAAAAAGATCGACTGCGGCGATGTTTCCATGAAATATGAAGTAACGGTCAAGGGCGATCCTGATGCGAACGGCTATCCGTGCTATATTGCGCTTCACGGAGGCGGAGAGAGCGATACTCCCGATATAAATAATCAGCAATGGGAGCATATGCAGATATATTATCTCGACAGCGTTGAAAACGGCGTTTACGTTGCGCCCAGAGGCGTTCGTGATACGTGTGACTGCCATTCAAATCCCGAATCGTTCCCGTGCTATTAGCAGCTTCTCGAAAATCTCTTTTTGTTTTACAACGTTGACCCGAACCGCGTTTATATGCTCGGTTATTCCGCAGGCGGCGACGGTACGGTGCTCGTAACCCCCGTTCTTGCCGACAGATTTGCCGCGGCAAACTCTTCTGCGGGTTATACTGCGGAACGTAACTACACAAGCCTTTACAATATGCCCATTCAGATACAGGGCGGCGAAAATGACTCTGCCTATAACAGAAACACGCTTCTTGCAAAATGCATAACAATATTTGACGATCTTCGTAATGAGTTCGGCGGCGGTTACGAATCACGCTTTTATCTCCATTTCGCAAAAGGTCATGCTTTTGTTGACAGAGATCCCGAACGTACCGAGCAGGCTGTTTTAACAGATCCGATCCTTTGGCTCAACGATGCCAACCGTGATTTTACAATGGCCAATACAAATGCGGTCGATTTCCTTGATCAGTATACAAGAAACCCGTACCCCGAAAAGATCGTATGGGATCTCGGCTACCGTCAGCCGCTTCAGACCGTTGATTCTTTCTACTGGCTTCGTGCCGAAAAGTCTGCAAACAGCGGTATTGTCGTCTTTTCTATGGATAAAAAAGAAAATCTTATCACCGTTGAACGCCTT
>CAJGDF010000253.1 GCA_904502105.1 uncultured Clostridia bacterium | reverse complement strand
TCCACACGAACAGAAGAAAGAAAGACAGAAAGCAAGAAGAAGTATTTTTGCAATTTTACGCATACTATAAAACCTCTTAATTTTTATTTGTATTTTATAATAACATTTTTTTGAGCTGTAGTCAAGTGTTTTAAAAAAAATCAACGCAAACACCGAAAGGCATTTGCGCTGAACCCCAATATTATTAGACTTTCATCAATCTTTTCCCCAAAGTAAATCACAGGTTTCTTCGAGAGGAATGTATACTTCATCGATCGTAGTCTGCATGATCTCAGCATTTGCTTCAAGTATCTGAGAAATAGACTTGCCGCCCTTTGCATTGTTTATAGCGTTGGGGATAAGATATCCGTTGTCGTTATAAGGCAGATAACGGCAGTTTTCAAGACATTCAAAAATAACTTTTGTATCTCTGCTGTCATGGAAGATATATCTGTCATAATATTCAAATCGTGCTTCTTCCGTTTCATAACCGGGAAGAGGTTCGAAAAGGTCGTTAACAACAGTTGAGATCTCGTCAAGAGCTTCAATATTTGCGGGGAAAGAAATGCCGTTATTGTAAAACTCAAACTGACCGATCCAGCCCGTTCCGTGAAGATCGTCGGAAAGCGGGAAAGGAAGAATACCGAAGTTATCAACAGTATACTGAATATCGGCAAGGCCGTAATAAAGGTGAGTAAGAACCATTACAGATTCTTCATTTACAAATTTTGCGATTGTGGAAAAAGTATCCGAGCCCCTTGTTATATTAACCTCCCAGTTGTTCCAGAAAGTATCTGAAACCCAGGTAAGCTTATCAATAACGCCGGGTTCAAGGAATGCGTTCGAATATGTTCCGTCTTCTTTTTTAACAATATAATCTATGCCGCTTGTTTTAACTGCAATAGAAAAATAATGACCCGGTTCTGCGGCAAGGGCATAAACAGTATCACCACTCATATTTGTATGGGTGTACGAATTAAGAACTTCCTCGTATTTTGCTCTTGTCCATTCACCGTTTTCAACATATTCACGGGGATCGGTATGACCAAGGGTTGTTATCATATTCTCGTTAACAAAGAAGAAATGGTCAACCTGTTTCCAGATCGTTTCAGGCCAATACATAGGAAGGACACCGTAAAGATGATTATCGTAGGCATATGTTATAAGCTTTTCTCTGCCGCCCCATTTTTCGGTATTAGTGTAAACAAGCGGTTCAGGCATATTGTCTACAGGGAAAAGAAGATTTGCTCTCATCTGGTTGTAAAGCTCAAACGAGTCGGATAACATAACATCGCAAGGCTTGATACCTGATGAAATCGAATAGAAGAGATTTGAAACAAGCGATTCATTTTCGTCAAAAACGATATCGACATCATACTTTTCTTCAATTTCGGCAACTCTCGCTTTGGCAATATCCCCGAAAAGGGAGTCCTGTTCATAACATACATACGGAGACATTGCAAATGTCAGCTCAAGACCGTCAAATGTGTTTTGTTCAAATTCATTATTATAATCGGGGACTATTTCTTCTGACTGAGAAGCACATGACACAAAAAACACAATGACGAACAAAAAAGAAATTATGTTCTTCCAATAACGCATAATGAAATTCCTCTCTTAATTTTTTTATGGCATATACGGACTGCCGTTATACGTATAATCCTCAGGCATGATATAGGGAGAGATAAATTTGATCGTAAATTCAACACCCCACTGACCGCGAACACCCATCCAATGGCCCGAATGAGGCTCGATCGAGAGCATACCATTGTAACCTTTTGTGTAAAGTGCGTTCATTACGGCGCCCCAGTTGATCTGATCAAGGCCTGCGGGAGGATCGTCGTAATGCTTGCCGTCAACATACATTGAACCTTTGATATGGAAATGATTGATCCTGTTGCCCCACGCGACCATTTCATGAAGGTAGTCCCCTCCCCTGCCGAGACAGTGAGAGGTGTCGTATTTAAGGCCGAGTTCGGGAAGTGCGCCTAAAACGACTGCCCATTCTTTTTCGGTTACAACAAAGTTCTCCCAAGCGCAGTTATAAACGGATATTTTAACATTCTTACCCTTTGCATATTCGATAAGTCCACCGAAATATTTGATTGCAATTTCACAGTTTTCTTCAAAGGTTTTGCCTTCAGTCCAGTTGCATCCAACGTTAAAAACAGGACAACCGAGAGCGGATGCGGCATCGATAAGATTTTTATCGTGCTGCAAAGCCGATGGGATGATTTCACCTTTTTCGTCAATACGTCTTTGTCCCCAACGACCGATAGAACCGACTGCAACATCGTATTTTTCGGAACGGGCTTTGATCTCATCTATATGACCCGCAACTTCCATACTGTCATAATTGTGATTACAGCAAAATTCAACGGCATGAAGACCGAGATCGGCAACATATTTAAAGGACGCTTCATCCCAGCCGTTTATAATACCGAGTTTCATGTTCATATCTCCTTTTTATCAAATATTTTCATAAAAATGTTTCTTTTTATCAATATAGCACAAACACAGAATATTGTCAATAGATATTTACCAGTAATGTAAAGTTTTCTTCAAATTTTGGTTCAAAAAAACTGCAACGGATATAATTCCATTGCAGTTTTCAATAAATATGTTCGTTTTACGAAAAATTATTCTTTGCCCGAAAGTTTTTTATCAATAGCGGCAGCAGCTTTTTTACCTGCGCCCATAGCGAGGATAACGGTTGCCGCGCCTGTTACAGCATCGCCGCCTGCATAAACGCCTTCACGGGAGGTCAAGCCGTCTTCATCAACAACAATGCCGCCCTTGGGAGTTGTTTGAAGGCCTTCGGTTGTTGATTTGATAAGGGGGTTGGGAGATGTACCGATAGACATGATAACGGTATCTACGTCAATAGTGAACTCACTGCCTTCAATGACTACGGGACGGCGGCGGCCTGAAGCATCGGGCTCACCGAGTTCCATTTCAACACATCTGATGCCTGAAACAGATCTATCATCCTCGGAAAGAATAGCGGTGGGATTAGTAAGAAGCTTGAAGATAATGCCTTCTTCTTTTG
>CAJGDF010000252.1 GCA_904502105.1 uncultured Clostridia bacterium | reverse complement strand
CCGATTATCATATAAAACCAGCGTATTGAAATATTTTCTTTTGTCTTGTTCATTGTAAACCTCTGTAATGTTTTAATTTAAATTAATTATATCACAAAATCCTACAGATTTCAACCCATAATGTTCATTTTTAACCGCAAACGAAAAAAAGTGTCTGAAAATGATATTGACATTTTTTCGGTATGCAAATATAATAGTTTCAAACGTAACCGAAAGGAAGAAGCTTATGAAAAAGATAGGAAGACAGGTGCTTTTCATTGCACCGTCTGAAAACAATCCGCGAAACGGTGAAGGTGCTTTTATAAGACTTAAAGACGGCGGCATCATGTACGCCTACACAGAATACATAGGAAACAGCTGGCACGACCATGCAAACGCCCGAATAACGGCGGTTTTCTCATATGATGAAGGTGAAACCTGGAGTGAAAAGCGTGTTCTTTACACAAAGAATCCCAAAGATCTCAATCTTATGAGCCTTTCATTTTTAAGAATGGAAAACGGTGATATCGGTCTGTTTTTCTTGAGAAAAGAAATGATAGACGGATTTGTAAACTGCAAGCTCAATATTATACGCTCCCGCGATGAGGGCAAAACCTGGTCTGATGCAATATGCTGTGTTGACAGAAACGGTTATTTTGTTACCAACAATGACAGAGTTGTAAAGCTTTCCGACGGCAGAATCATGTTTCCCGGCAATCTTCACGAATGGAAAAAAGACACTCCTGACGGTGTTGAGGGTGTATGCAAGGAATGCTTTTTCTTTGTATCCGATGATGACGGTTACACATGGAGTATAGCAGGTGAATCCGAAAAGTGCAATTTCCTTGAATCGGGAACAAAAACAGGGCTTCACGAAAACGGAATGTACGAGCTTGCTGACGGCAGATTAATGACATGGTCAAGAACCGACCTTGGCACTCAGGTATTCAGCTATTCGGACAATGGTGGAAAAACATGGACTCCACCCATGCAGAATGTATTTTTTACAAGTGCGGTTTCGCCATTGCAGATAAAGGACATGGGAAAATACACCGTTGCAATTTTCAATCCCACACCCGAATATTTAGGCAGAAACAGAGACAAAACATGGGGCAGAACACCGTATGTTTGTGCTGTCAGCACCAATAAAGGATGCACCTTTGACAAGGTTTTCTACATTGAGGATGACCCTGACAACGGATACTGCTATCCCGCACTTATAGAGGTCGAAGGTGGTTTCCTTGTTGCTTACTATCACTCAAATAATTCCGGAGTTTGCCTTAACAGTGCAAAAATTGTAAAGGTTATGTTTGAGGAAATTGAATAGTTAGTTTACGAATGGATTATGTTGTTTTTTTGAAAAAAAGTAACCCAAAAAAATTTTATATCGAAGTCTGATATAAGTATACATCAGAATACCGCCAAGGGTTAACCCAAGGCGGTATTTCTTATATTTTTATTCTGCCACTATATAGCCGTAGCCTGATAACTTATTGTCGCAAACGCCTTTGGACAGAAGCACATTTTTGAACGAAGTCATCAAATTTTTCGGAATCTCCACATCATCTGCCGAAACATTTACAAATACTCTCATGCAGGCATTTCCTTTTTTTCTTGTATAAACCAAAAGTTTACCACCATCATAATCAAAGGTGTTTTCACCGTGAACGGCATCGCTTTCGTGTCTTATTTTTATAAGTCTCTTTACAAGTTCAAATCTCCTTTGTCCCACATCCGTTTCCGCCTTACTCCAATCCACGGTAAGGCTGTCGCCCTTGCAGAAGCGGTTGTAATAAATGCTGTGGCGGTTGCAGTCTGCAATTTCATTACCGTTGTACAGCAAAAACAACCCCTTCACAAAAGCCGCGGCAACAAGAAATGCTTCTCCTTTGTCGGGATTTGTATCAACTCTGTTGTGATAATCATCATTTGCAACATCGTGATTTTCCACATAACATATACTTGCAGTACCGTTTATGTTTTCGGGACAGTTCCTTAACTGTTCTATATTGTCTGCTCCACTTCTTAAAACACTAAAAAATTCCCATCCCACACCATAGTCCAAATCAAAGCCTGCTTCGATATACTGCAAGCCTCTGCCTTCGTTGAGCATGAAGAAATCTTCTTTGATTTTTCTGCATCTTGCAATGCCTTCTCTCCAGAAATCAGCAGGTATTCCGTTGCCCACATCACATCTGAAGCCGTCAACATCAAAGGCAGTAACAAGATATATCATGTTTGAATACAGATATTCCCTTAACCTTTCATTTTTAAAATTCAGCCTCGGAAATCTCCATTCACCGTATGTAATGCTTCCGTCAGAATTTCTGTATACATAGTCCGGATTATTCTTCATTAAAACAGCCGAAGGACCACAGTGGTAATAAACAAGGTCAAAAATAACCTTCATGCCCAGCTCGTGTGCCTTTTTTACAAAATCTGCGGCATCCGATTCTGTGCCGTATTCGCTGTCTACCTTGAAATAATCCTTTATTCTGTAGGGATTTTTCGGGTTGTTAAGACCGCTTGCAAGCTGTCTTGGGCTTAAGTATTTTTCGTCGGTATCATCATCGGCTTCAAAAAAAGGACAAAGATAAACAATGTCAATTCCAAGTTTCTTTAACTCAGGCAGATGTTTTTCTGCCGCCTTGAAGGTTCCTTCTTTTGTAAATGCTCTCAAAAATAACTGATATACCGTTTTACTGTAAAGCTCTGTTTTATTCATGACGATTCTCCTTCCTTTACAGTTAAAGTATATCACGGTGCAGATTATAAGTAAACCGATAAACAAACCAAAATATTCCGAATTTCAACACTTGACGAAGTGCCACTTGTGTGATAGAATAGTCTTGGTGATTGGAAATGTTTGAGAAAGATAATCTTATAGCAGAAATATTGGATGTATTTTACATTGAGCGTCCGAAAAACAAATCGAACGCAGCAAAACGACCTTTTCACGTTCTCAGTAGGCGTCTTAAAGGAAAAGCTGTATTCTACCAAAAAAACAAACCTTTTCCCGTGTCGGCAAATTCACTTCTTTATATTCCGTCGG
>CAJGDF010000251.1 GCA_904502105.1 uncultured Clostridia bacterium | reverse complement strand
TGGAATTGATAAACATAAGCACAAACAAAGAAACGAAGGCGTACATTATGATCAGAACTATTTTTCCGTATGATATTTTTCTCATTGCGTTATCTCCTTTATTCCTTTCTCTTAAGGTTTTCGACCGTATTGAATTTATGCAGCGCCGAAACCGAAACAATGGCGGTTATGATGAACGTCAAAATATTTGCGGCAAGGATAAATAACGGTATCGCTAACAGCAATTCCGTACCGATAGATTCTGACTGTATTAGTTTTCCGAACGGGAAAAGGAAATATATAATATCGGCAAACAACATCAATGTCATTATCTCCGAAACGGAACAAAGAACGAGATCGAAAACAGTCGCTCCGTTAAGAGAATGAATTGCGTAATTTCTCTTATTATTCTGAATCTTGTTGTTGACAGACATGATGATTCCGAGAAGCGTTAAAATATAGGTTATAACAGCAATAACATTATAAAAATCGGATGCCTTTTCCTGGTTTTCGGCAATCATGGTCATAGATCTGCTTTTTCCTGCACGAGCCGAATAATACTCAGACAAAAAAACGTTTGTTGCGATCTGTTCGGAAACAAATTCGGCAGCTTCTTCAACAACATCACTTTTAACAAAGAAATCGGTAGTTCTGAATCGGTCGTATATCTCCCAAACAAGCAACATCATTTCATCGGTCAATTCGTCGCCGTTTTCCGCAATATATTCATCAATCGTCGGCACGACATAATGAGGCAGAAGAACTTTGGAATCAAGCGGTCTGATCATACCTCTGTAGTAATACGAAGACTCCGGTTCGAGAATACCGATGACTTTCCATTGGTTTGTATTTCCGCGTTGATATCCGATCTCATCATTGAACCTGAGCTTTTCTTCATCCCAAAACATATCGGGGACAAAAATATCACCAATGCTCAATCCGTAACCTTCAGCAAAAGAAGATCCAATAATTACCGGCGCGATATAACCTTTCTGGACCTGATGTTCACGGATAAAATCAGAATCGTCAAACCATGAGCCTTCTTTAATGATCATCATTGAGCCATTGATCTTGTACATTTCAGGCGAGCAACAAAATGCTTCTTTGTTGGTATCCGGGATATAACCCATTTGTTGATATTCCCATAAACCCAAGGCATCATAATCCTCTCGAAGACCGTTTATTATTCTATCCATAACTCGTCCTGCGGCAAATTGCTCTTCATTTGAAAGTTCATTCAAAGCTATCATACAAATACGGGGAGACACTTCAGATCCATAAGAAACTGTGGAATATTCAAAGACAGACATGATCCCTGCCTGTTCTTTCGTTTCCTCCGCCCAAAGAGCCTGAATCGTTACTTTGTGAAAAATAATAAAAAGGACGACAAAGCAGATCACAAGTAAGATCGAAGTAAACAGATTTTTTTTGATATTTTTGAATGCCTCGATAAAATAGATCTTTTTCATAAGTAACACCTCTTTTGTAAAAATAAAGGGATACTCTGCGAAAAACGCAAAATATCCCTATTAAATATATTTTTCTGTTTTCAGATTGTTTGAAGCGGATAACAATGATCTTTTTATGGATTCAGCCGAAAAGCGATTTTTCATAACAATACCTTATATGTCAAATATATTTATATTATAACATATCAAGGTAAATTTGTCAAGAAAGAGTCAATTAAGATAAATTATTTGAGTTCGATGCTCTCTGTTGCAAAAGCGTTGAGATCGGTAGAAGCCACTCTGCCGATCGAGTATTCGTAAAAGCCCTGCGCGGCGATCATTGCGGCATTATCTCCGCAAAGAGAAAGATCGGGTATATAGAGCGAGATACCGTTTTTATTTGCGGCATTAGTGATCATGGAGCGAAGCATGGAGTTTGCGGCGACACCGCCTGCAACAACGAGCCTTTTCTCGGGAAGGTTCAGGGTGTTAACAGCAAGAATAGCTTTTTCGGTAAGAATCTCACAAACTGCCTTTGAAAAAGATGCGGCAACGTCGGGCTTGTTGATCTCTTTGCCTGTCTGTGCGGCATTGTGAGCGTAGTTTATAATAGATGTTTTAACACCGCTGAAGCTGAAATCATAAGGAGCATCTGCGAAATGAACACGCGGGAAATGAATAGCATCGGGATCACCCTCTTTTGCGAGAGCATCCATTTTCGGACCTCCCGGATAACCGAGACCGAGGACTCTTGCGGCTTTATCGAAAGACTCCCCTGCCGCATCGTCACGGGTGCCGCCGAGAATAGTATATTTCGTGTAGTCCTCAACGTGAACGAGATGACTGTGGCCGCCCGAAACGATAAGGGCAACAAACGGAGGCTTGAGATCGTTATGTGTTAAATAAGAAGCGGCAACATGGCCTCTTATATGATGAACAGGGATAAGAGGTTTACCTGCAGAAAAAGCGAGACCTTTTGCAAAACCGAGGCCGACAAGAAGCGCACCGATAAGACCGGGGGCATTTGTAACCGCAACAGCATCGATATTTTCGATTCCGCCGACTTCTTCGAGAGCTTTTTCCGTAACAGAAGAAATAGCCTCAAGATGAGCTCTTGAAGCAATTTCGGGAACAACCCCACCGTAAAGTTCGTGAATACTTATTTGAGTGCTGACTATGTTTGAAATAATTTTTCTTCCGTCTTCAACAACTGCAGCTGCAGTTTCGTCGCAAGAAGATTCGATACCTAAAATTCTCATAATTGTACATCCGTATAAAATATAATAAAAAATATCAATAAATGACTTGACGAAACAGGTCAAAAGGTGTATAATAAATGTAAGTAACTTTTAAGTTATTATAGCATATAAGAATTGATTTGTCAACAATGATCGCTGAAAGGAAGAGCATATGAACGTTTTATTCGTCTGCACAGGAAATACCTGCAGAAGCCCTATGGCTGAAGGATTTTTCAACAATATCTATGGAAGCGGAGCAAAAAGTGCCGGAATACATGCAGAAAGCGGCGCATATCCGTCTGAATATTCTGTTGAAGCTATGAAAAAATTCGGTATAGACATATCCGGACACAGAGCATCACAGGTTACCCCC
>CAJGDF010000250.1 GCA_904502105.1 uncultured Clostridia bacterium | reverse complement strand
GGGGCATGTATAATGACTGAAATGATAAAAATTAATCTGAATGATCTTTCAGCAGAAGGTAAATGTCAAATTCCTTTTGATCCGGAAGCTGCTCTTGAAAAATATAATTTTGTCCGAAATAAAATGTCAAAAGCACCGATTGATTCTCTACCTATCGGTAATGGCGATGTTACGGCAAATGTTTGGGTTGAAGAAAATGGCGATCTTTTGTTTTACATCGGTAAAAACGATGCCTGGGCTGAATCTACACGCCTTTTGAAAGTAGGTAAGGTCCGAATTTCACTGTATCCGAATCCCTTTATGAGCGGAGCATCATTCTCTCAAAAACTCGATTATCTTAACGGTGAGATTATTATAAATGTTAAAGACGGAGAAAAAGAGATTTCTGTCCGTGTTTGGACGGATTCAAATGCTCCTGTTATTCGTACAGAGATCAACAGTAATGTTGATCTGAAGGTTAAAGCTTCTGCTGAGATCTGGAGAACAGAAGAAAAGAATTGGACCTCCGAGGAAATGAGCAGTTATCGCGGATTGTCTGACGGTGGAACAGGTTCTCCTCTTGATCTTAAGGAAAGCCCTGATATCGTTGTTTCGGGCAACAGTGACCGTGTTGTCTGGTATCACCGTAACGAACATTCTGTTTATGATGTTATGCTGAAAACAGAGCATGTAGAAAATGCGGTTACAGCAAAAGATCCGTATCTTAACAGAACTTTCGGCGCATGCCTTATCGGTAACGGTTTTACTGTGGATTCCGATGAGAAAGAGATCGTTTCAAAAACAAACGGTAAAAGCTTTCTTGTTGCTGCTTATGTATATACGTCTCAAACAGAAACAGCAGATCTTTGGGTGAAAGAACTTGAAGAAATAATCTGTAAAACTGAAAAAACAGATATTGAATCTGCAAGAAAATTGCACCGTAAGTATTGGAAAGAGTTTTGGAACAAGAGTTATATTTTTGTTAACGGAGACCCGGACGCCGAAAGAGTGACTGCTTGTTATATTTCACAGAGATATATGCAGGCAATTCAGAGCAGGGGTAAATATGCAATGAAGTTTAATGGCGGCACTATCAACGTCGATTATTTTACCGATTGGCCCGTTGACAAAGCAAATGTCAATGCCGATTACAGACGCTGGGGACCGTGCTACTGGTCTCAGAATACCCGTCTTTTGTATTGGAATATGTTGACATCCGGCGACTTCGATTTAATGCTTCCTCTTTTTGATATGTATTGCGGTCTTCTCCAAACACAAAAAGAAATAACTTCCGCTTATTACGGACACGGTGGCGCTTTCTTCCCCGAAACACTCTATTTCCACGGTCTGTATTCTGTTGAAGATTTCGGTTGGAACAATGACGGAGTTGAGGCCAACAGTGTGTTTATTCATCATTATTGGTCTGGCGGTCTTGAGATCGCAACGATGATGTTAGACTATTATGAATATACAAAAGACAGTAAAATATTTACTGAAAAACTTCTGCCGTTCATAACAGAAGCGATACGTTTCTTTGATCAGCATTACGGAAGAGATGAAAACGGTACGATTAAAATCTCACCGATAAATATTCTTGAAACATATCAAAAATCATACGAAAATATCAATTCCACAGATGTTCTGGCACCTCTTCACAGAATGCTTCCGAGACTTTTAAAGCTTGATGTTGATGTAAAATTACAGAATGAATGGTCGGCGCTTTACAATTCACTTCCTGCTATACCCGAATCGGAAGATGAAAACGGCATCAATTTGATCAAGCCCGCATATGCTTATAACAAATTCAGGGGTAACGGGGAAAATCCCGAGCTTTACACCTTGTTCCCTTACAGACTTTACGGCGTAGGTGTTCCAGAAACGTTCAAAACTGCACTTGATTCGTTTAAGTACAGAATAACTCCCAACTGCGCTTGTTGGGGGCAGGACGGTATACATGCGGCTTATGTCGGACTTTCCGATGAGGCAAAAATCAACCTGATAAAACAGTTTTCGAGAACTGTTGAAGATGAAGGCGCTTATATCGGATATTGGAAACAGGGCGACTGGGTTCCCGATCTCGACAATGGCGGTGCTGCGGCAACAGCGCTTCAGTCGATGCTTATTCAATGCTATGATGAAAAATCCGCTTGTATTTTCCCTGCATGGCCAAAAGAATGGAATGTTGATTTTAAACTGTATGCTCCCAATAATAAGATCGTTGCGGGTAACTGTACAGATGGAAAATGCGTTGTGTATAATTTAGTATAAATAATAAAAAGAAGAGTCGTTTTTCGACTCTTCCTATTTTTTATATGGTGTATTGCATTATCAATCCGTCTTCAACAGGCTTGGAATAAAGGTTTTTACGTTCGCCTACCTGACGGAATCCCATAGAGGTGTAAAGCGCGATGGCTGCCTCGTTGGATTTTCTTACTTCAAGGAAAACTTCCTTACATTCTTTTTCTTTAGCCCTGTTTATAACGCTGTAAACAAGCTCTCTGCCGTAACCCATGCGTCTTTTATCCGGGGTTACAGCAACAGAGATTATCTCTGCATTGTCGGGAACAAAAAAGTATATGCAATGTCCTGTGATTTCGCCATCGTCTTCTATTACGTCAACAAAAAATGTCTGACTCTTTAAAAATGAATAGATACTTTCTTCTGTTTCGGGCGTTGAAAAACATTCGTTTTCTCTTTTAACAATGCCTTTAACATCTTTCTTTTCTGCTTTTCTTACTGTAAACATCTTATTCTCCATTATTCTTTATCAAAAAGCTTTGATATATATGCGTGAATTTCATTTGCACATTTTTCGTATGTCTGCAAATCTGCACCGAACGGATCGGATATTCCTTTGCCCAAAACTTCTATTTTGTCTGCAGATTCCGGAAAAGCTTCTTTTAAAATAACAGAATGACCTGATGTCATAGTGTATATTTTATCTGCGTTTTTAACATCCTCAGGCGTTACCTGCGTTGCCCTGTGCCCGGAAATGTCTATACCGAATTTTTTCATTGTTTCAACAGAATATTCTGACGGATAAGCGCCGCTTTCCGCATATATTCCCGCACTTTTTGCTCCGTTACCG
>CAJGDF010000249.1 GCA_904502105.1 uncultured Clostridia bacterium | reverse complement strand
TCTTCCGTATCTTACCGAAAGAACAGAATACTTTGCAAAAATCATGGGCGTTAAACCGACCGGGATCAAAATTACTTCCGCCCAAAAACGTTTCGGAAGCTGCAGCGCAAAAAATTCAATTTGCTATTCCTGGAGACTTATGCAATACCCGCCGGAAGCAATCGATTATGTGGTCGTTCACGAACTTGCTCACATAACACATAAAAACCATGGGAAAGAATTTTATAAACTGATTGAAAAAATTCTTCCGGACTATAAAAGCAGAGAAAAACTGCTGAAATAACAAAATAATTTACAAAAAATTCATAAAAGTCCTTTATATTATTGACAAATATTTTAATTATGCTATATTTATAATGTTATTTTTTGCATCTGTTGTTTGACAGAAAGCTTCGGTCAGAAGGAGGTGGAACTGTCGCTGCAAAACCGTTTTGGAAAAGCTGCGATAGAAAACGTAAACGAATTGTTTAGACCGAAATTTTTTGTCATATGAAACACTGCTTTCAAGCGGGAGCCTTCTAAAACCGGGCACTGCGGTAAAATGTTTATGCGCGGCAACGTTTAGAATAAAACACTCTTTTGCGGGGTCGGTTCCAAGAGGAAAGCGGTGGGTCGACAGGTTTTTAACACGTATTTCAAAATCTTTCATTGAAATACGGCCATGCTGTAAAAAGCAGTATGAAAAATGGGTGAGGCTGCGGCCGATGATCCTGTTTTTACCTTGCGTGACTTGAATCCGCAAAAGGGGGATGCAGAATGGAAAATGATGCCATTATAAGACTTAAGGATATCGTTGTCGAATTTGACGGGGAAAGTGTTCTTCGCCATATAGATCTTGATATCCGCAACCACGAATTCGTCACACTTCTGGGACCTTCCGGCTGTGGTAAAACAACCACTTTACGTATAATCGGAGGCTTTGTAAATCCCAAAAGCGGAGACGTTTTTTTTGATGGAAAAAGAATCAATGACCTTCCGCCTTATAAAAGGGAAGTTAACACCGTATTTCAGAAATACGCTCTTTTTCCGAACCTTAACGTTTATGAAAACATAGCTTTTGGACTTCGCCTTAAGAAAGTTCCGGATGAAGAAATCAGAGAAAGAGTTTTCGAAATGCTCGATCTTGTTAACATGCGCGGATATGAGCGCCGTGACGTTAACCTTCTTTCCGGCGGTCAGCAGCAGCGTGTTGCAATCGCAAGAGCTCTTATCAACAAACCGCAGGTTCTTCTTCTTGATGAACCTCTCGGTGCTCTTGACCTTAAACTCCGCAAAGAGATGCAGATCGAACTCAAGAAGATCCAGCGCGAAACAAAGATTACTTTTATTTATGTTACTCATGACCAGGAAGAAGCTCTTACCATGAGTGATACTGTAATTGTAATGCGCGCGGGTGAAATCCAGCAGATCGGTACTCCTATCGATATTTATAACGAACCCGTCAATGCATTTGTTGCGGATTTCATCGGTGAATCCAACATTATCGACGGCGTTATGAAAAAGGATTATCTTATCAATTTTGCAGGAAGGGATTTTGACTGCGTTGACTTCGGTTTTGAAGAAAATGAACCTGTTGACGTTGTAATCCGTCCTGAAGATATTAAAATTTCCGAACCCGAAAAAGGCCAGATCACCGGCAAAGTCGAAAGTATTATTTTTAAAGGCGTTCATTATGAAATCGTCGTTTCTTCCGAAGGTTTTGATTGGAAAATCCATTCAACACTTTATGAGGAACCGGGCAGGGAGGTTGGACTTTCCGTAATTCCGGACGATATTCATATCATGCATAAAATGGCGGAGGCAGAAAAATGATAAAATCACGTTATCCTGCTTTTCCGTATATCGCATTTATGGCGATATTTATTGTTGTTCCACTTATAATGGTAGCATATTTTGCATTTACCACAAGCAGCGGAGAATTTACAATGCAGAATATAATCCGTGTCGGAGATTATATTCCGGTTATAATAAAATCTCTTTTTCTTGCTTTTGTTGCAACGCTTATCTGTCTTCTTCTCGGATATCCCTTTGCATATCTTATGGCAGGAAAAACAAGCAATATCAGAAGAACTATGTTCATGCTCATCATGCTTCCGATGTGGATGAACTTCCTTCTCAGAACATATTCATGGATGACTATCCTTGAAAACAACGGTCTTCTCAACCGTTTCCTCGGAATTTTCGGAATAGGACCTTTTGAAATGATAAATACCCAGGGTGCGGTTGTTCTCGGAATGGTATATGACTATCTTCCTTTCATGATAGTTCCGCTTTATACCGTAATGATGAAAATGGACCATTCCCTTGTTCAGGCCGCGCAGGACCTTGGAGCAAATCCTTTCCAGGTTTTTCTCCATGTTACTCTGCCTCAGAGCCTTCCGGGAATCAGCACAGGTATAACCATGGTATTTATTCCTTCCGTTAGTACCTTTATCATTTCCAAGATGCTCGGCGGCGGTTCTGAACTTATGATCGGTGACCTTATCGAAATGCAGTTCAGCAGCAACAGCTATAATCCGAACCTCGGTTCCGCAATTTCCTTTGTGCTCATGATAATTATTCTTATCTGTATGAGCGTTATGAATCAGTTCGATTCGGATAAAGTGGAGAAGGAGGGAAGAATGGTTGTATGAAAATTCTTTCTAAATTCTATCTTGGCATAATTTATGCGTTCCTTTATCTTCCGATTGCTGTGCTCATTGTTTTTTCTTTCAATGATGCCAAAAGCCGTACTGTTTTCACTGAATTTACATTCAAATGGTACGAAAAACTTTTCACCAACGATATTATTCTTACAGCATTCAGAAATACCCTTATAGTTGCACTTGTTGCAGGTGTATGTGCGGTGATTCTTGGAACCCTTGCGGCAATCGGAATCAATGCAATGAGCCAGAAAATGCAGTCGCTTCTTCTTAACATCACTTATATTCCGATGATGAACCCGGATATTATTATCGGTGTTTCGCTGATGCTTCTGTTTGTTTTTATCAGACTTGAACTCGGATTCACTTCTCTTATCCTTGCGCATATTACTTTCAACGTTCCGATAGTAATTTTTAACGTGCTTCCGA
>CAJGDF010000248.1 GCA_904502105.1 uncultured Clostridia bacterium | reverse complement strand
GAAGCAGTAATATCTCTTGAAGAAAAAGAGTATTCCAAGGCAGTTCAGTCTCTTACAGAATGTCTTGAATTTGATGCTGATCATGCCGAAGCAAGAATTCTTCTTGCCGAAGTATATGAGGAACTTTCCAGATATGACGAGGCTATAACCGTTCTTTCGGAAGGTATAGAGATATCGCCACGAAATGAAGCTTTTTATAAACGTAAAATTCAGCTTCTTACAAAAACAAATAAGATCTCCGATGCTATGGAATTTATCAATTCTATTTCATCTTCTTATATTATCGTAAAGCTTTCAGAAACAAGACCCTCGACTGTTGTTATGACTCCCGATCCCGGCACATACGATTCTGCTGTTGATGTTGAACTCATCAGTTCAAACGGTGCCACCGTTTATTATACTACAGACGGATCTGCACCTACTACCGAAAGCCTAGTATATGATCCTAATAATCCAATTAAGATCGAAAAGGGGACTGTTACTGTCAGATCGTTTGCTATGAATGATAACGGAATGATCAGCGACGAATATAAAGCAACTTTCCGTATCTATAGTGAAAACTCCGCATACATCTTCCTTGATGATAAAGTTGAACAGATGGTCAGAACATCTATAAATAAACCCACAGGTGTTATTTATTATCGTGATCTGCAATCTGTTAAACGTCTCTCAAACGAAGAAAAGGGTGACGTTAAATATACCGGCGAAATTTTCACGTTGAACGATCTTATTGAGATGGTCAATCTTAATGAAGTCGTCATAGCAAATGAACCAAATATTCAGGATTTTACACCTCTTCAGCAGCTTAAATCCATGACTTCTCTTAATGTTTCGGGTTGTATGCTTGATGATGTAAAAGCAAAGCAGATTTTCTCTATTCTTTGGATCAACACGCTTAAAATGGACGATAACATGATAACAAACATAGATAATGTTAAAAATATGTCCGTGCTGCGTGAGTTCTCTGTTGCGAATAATACTGTTAAGGATATTTCCGCTTTGGGAAATCTTACAGTTCTCAGGGGATTGAATCTTTCAAATAACCTTATATCCGATATTTCTGTTTTGTCCGAATTAACATCGTTAAAAACTCTTAATATCTCAAATAATCTTGTGAATGATATTTCTCCGTTGTCTTATCTCACAATGCTGACGGAACTGGATATCGGAACAAATGATATTAAGCAGTTGAATGCTATTTCCCGTCTTCCCAATATCGAAGCATTGACTGTCAGCAATAATCCCATCGTTTATCTTTCTCCTTTGAGTGAATATTCTGCGCTCAAGAGCTTGAAAATAGACGGTACGGCTGTCACAACTCTCGATGCTGTTTCATCTATTTCCAATATTGAAACACTTGACTGTTCGAGAACTGCCATTACCGATTTTTCTTCTCTTTCACAGATGAAAGTTAAAAATCTCATTTTGTCTCAGGCAGGGCTTACATCCGTTGCGGATATTTCTGCTGCAAATTCTGTTCAGATTCTTGATATATCTCTTAATGCTATAACAGATATTTCTCCTCTCAGCAATATGACTAATGTCAAAATTCTTAATGTATCCAATAACCCGATTATTAACTTTGCTGTTCTTCAGCTTTGTTCAACTCTTGAAAGTATTACATGTGCAGGCGTGCCTGTAACTTCATCGGATGAACTTATTTTTGCAAATGCAGGCATTTCTCTTATAAAATAAACAGCGTTCATTCATTTAAATAAAAACACGAAAGGAATAAAAATGAGCGAAGTAATTAATGTAAAAAACAGATCTTACCTCAAGTATGTGTGGCTCATTGTTGTGACTGTGATCCTGGTATTTCTTGTATCAACAAGTTTCTATACCGTTGGTGAAACAGAAAGAGCGGTAGTTACAACTTTTGGTAAGGTAACCTCCGTAAACGGTGCAGGTCTTCAGTTTAAACTTCCGTATCCTATCCAGGATGTTCAGAAGGTTGACATGACAACCCGCAAACTTACGATAGGATATTCCGAAACAGGAAAAGGTAATTCTGTAACTAAAGAAGATGAATCCAAGATGATCACGGGCGACTATAATGTTGTTTCTGTAGACTTCTTTATGGAATGGAAAGTCAGTGATCCTCAAAAATATCTTTTTAATTCTGTTGCACCTGAGAAAATATTGAAAAATATTGCTCAGGCAGCTGCAAGAGATGTTATGGGTTCTAAAACTGTTGATGATGTACTCACTACCGGTAAAGTTGCTATTCAAACAGATATTAAGGACATTATGGTATCACGTCTTGAGCAGTATGATATCGGAATTCAGATCATTGAAGTTAAAATTCAGGATGCTGAACCTCCAACAGAAGCTGTTATAAGTGCCTTTAAGGCTGTAGAAACCGCAAAGCAGGAAAAGGAAACAACTATTAACATCGCAAAAGCATACGAAAACTCTGTTATTCCCGAGGCTCAGGCAGAAGCCGATAAGATTTTGAAAGATGCCGAGGCTTACCGTGAGCAGAGAGTAAACGAAGCTACAGGTGAAGCCGCTAAGTTTACTGCAATGTATGAAGAATACATACTTAATAAGGACGTAACAAGAAAAAGAATGTATCTTGAAATGATTGAAGATGTCTTCCCGAAAGTTGATATTTATATTGACAGTGGCTCCGGAATGGAAAAAATAATGGTTGTTGGCGAAGATGCATCTTCCGGTGTTGCTGAAATTACAGGAGGATAGGGCTGATGAACTTGAAAAAAATTATTGCTCCTTTTGTTTCGGTTGTAATTTTATTGATTGCGCTTGTGGTTGTGTTTTCTTCTCTTTATGTTGTAAGAGAAGATGAATACGGCATAGTTAAAATGTTCGGCAAAATAACTACTATAAGAGATGAGGCAGGTCTTTATTTTAAAGTGCCTTTTGTTGAAGAAGTTTCATCTCTTCCAAAAAATAAACTTATGTATGACGTTCCTTCAAGCGAACTTCTCACAAGTGATGCGAAATCTCTCGTTGTAAATAACTATGTGATCTGGGTAATTGAAGATCCCACATTGTTTACTCAGCGTGTCGGTACTGTTTCTGAAATGGAAAAACGTCTCGATGCAACTATCTACAGTGTCGTTAAAAACACTATG
>CAJGDF010000247.1 GCA_904502105.1 uncultured Clostridia bacterium | reverse complement strand
CATACTTTATCGTGCTAATACGTGTTGACAATAAAGGAAAACAGGAGTATAATGGGTAGTATATTATAAATGAAAAACGACCGCAGCTGCGGATTCGGAGGTTATAAAAATGAGAGTATATAATTTCTCAGCAGGTCCTTCTGTCCTGCCTGAATCTGTTCTCGAAAAAGCTAAAAATGAAATGCTTGATTACGGTGGAAGCGGTATGTCCGTTATGGAAATGAGCCACCGTTCCAAAGTTTACGAATCAATTATCAACGGTGCCGAAGAACTTCTCCGTGAAGTTATGGGTATTCCGTCTAACTATAAAGTTCTTTTCCTTCAGGGCGGCGCATCATCTCAGTTCAGTATGATCCCTCTCAACCTTATGAAAAATAACAAGATCGACCTCGTTCTTACCGGTATGTGGGCTAAAAAAGCTATGGAAGAAGCTTCCCGTTTCGGTCAGGTAAATGTTGTAGGTTCTTCTAAAGATAAAACATTCTCCTATATTCCCGAGCTCGATAAATCCAAGTTCGATCCCGAAGCAGACTATTTCTATATCTGTGAAAACAATACCATATACGGTACAAGATTCCCTGAACTTCCCGATACAGGCAACGTTCCCCTCGTAGCAGACCTTTCTTCCTGCATTCTCAGTGAACCTATCGATGTTTCCAAATACGGTCTCATTTTTGCCGGTGCACAGAAAAATATGGGTCCTGCAGGTCTTACTGTTGTTATTATTCGTGAAGATCTCATCGGCGACGCTAAAGAATTTACTCCTCAGATGTTTAAATATACAACTCATTCCGAAAACGGCTCTATGTATAATACTCCCCCGACATATGCTATCTATATTCACAAGCTTGTTCTCGAATGGATCAAGGAACTCGGCGGTCTCGAAAAAATGGGTGAGATCAACCGTAAAAAAGCTGCTATTATTTATGATTATCTTGATAACTCCAAGATGTTCCATGCAACTGTAGAAGGCGCTTGCCGTTCTCTTATGAATATTCCGTTTGTTACAGGTAACGAAGAACTTGATGCTAAATTCGTTAAAGAAGCAACCGCTGCAGGCTTTGTTAACCTTAAAGGTCACCGTTCCGTTGGCGGTATGAGAGCAAGTATCTACAATGCTATGCCTATCGAAGGCTGCGAAAAACTTGTTGAATTCATGAAAGAATTTGAAAGGAACAATGCATAATGTTCAGTATTAAAACTATGAATAAGATCGCCGCTGTCGGTACAAACCGCTTTGGCGCAAACTATACAATTTCTGATGACGAACAGAATCCGGACGGTATTCTTGTCCGCTCTGCTTCTCTTCTTGACGGTAATTTTAACGATGGCCTTCTTGCTATTGCAAGAGCAGGCGCAGGCGTTAACAATATTCCGCTTGATATTTGTACTTCCAAAGGCATCGCTGTTTTTAACACTCCCGGTGCTAACGCTAATGCAGTAAAAGAGCTTACTATTGCCGGTCTTCTTCTTTCCTCACGTCTTATCGTTGAAAGTATCAACTGGGCTCAGACTCTCAAGGGCAAAGGCGACGAGGTTCCCAAACTCGTAGAAAAAGGCAAGAGCAATTTCGTAGGTCCCGAACTTGAAGGCAAAAATCTCGGTGTTATCGGTCTCGGTGCTATCGGCAGTCTGATCGTAAACGCTGCTAAAGGCCTTAATATGAATGTTTACGGTTATGATGATTTCCTTTCCGTTGAAAATGCGCTTCATATCACAAGATCTATGAACCGTGTTGAAAGCGTTAAAAATATTTATGAAGAATGTGATTATATCACATATCATGTTCCTCTTAATGATTCTACCCGTCGTTACGTTAACAAAGAAGCTTTTGCTCAGATGAAAGATGGCGTTCGTATCTGTAACTTCTCAAGAGGCGAAATCATCAACGAAGACGACCTTGAAGAAGCTCTCAAGAGCGGTAAAGTTGCAAAATATGTTACCGACTTCCCCAACGAACGTATCCTTTCTATGCCTAACGTTGTTGCAATTCCTCATCTTGCGGCTTCTACTCCCGAAAGTGAAGATAACTGTGCTGTAATGGCTGTTGATGAACTTAAAGATTATCTTGAAACAGGTAATGTTAAGAACAGTGTAAACTTCCCCAACGTTACCTCCGAAAGAAGCTCCGGTGACCGTATCTGTGTTCTTCATAAAAATATGCCCAATATGCTCAGCCAGATCTCTTCTGTTCTCGGTGAAATGAATATCAATATCGATTTCATGCATTCAAAGGCTCGCGGCGAGATCGGTTACGCTCTTCTCGATATGACAGATGCTGTTCCCGCTGAAATCGCAGATAACCTCAAGAAAATCGATGGTGTTCTTCTTGTAAGAGTTATTAAATAACTTAATTAAAATTTTAGGACCACTTCTTAATGAAGTGGTCCTCGATTTATTTATTCAATGCTTCGTTAACAGTGGATTCTATTGCTTCCAATGCCGCAGACGGAGTGTTCTTTCCGCTGACAAGAGTACTAAATGCATTTGTTATTTTGCTGTATGCCGTTCCGAGTGGGCTCGACCAGTCGTATTGGGTGTTTTCAACCATGCTCAAGAAAAGGTCCCTGTCTTGATCTCCATGATAAAATACGTTTCTGTCAAGATACTCGATCCATGCCTTTTCGCTTGTTCCGTCAAGCGGTTCAAACAAAATATTCATTGCTGTGCCGAGATCGTCCTTTTGCATCGGACCTGCATCAACTACCCAGTTAAGACGTCTGCCCTGTGTGATGTAGCTGCCTCCCTTACCGTATTCTCCGTCGGGACCGGCCGGGAACGTTATAAATCCGTATCCGTCATGTTCGTAAACAGGATAACCACCGTCTATATGATATTGAGTCATGTGTGTAAAATAGAACGATTCGCCAACAAAAAACAGCATTTCATGGTTGTTAAACTGACTGTATCCTGATTGAACAATAAGCTTTTTGCTGTTCAAGTTTGCTAACCAGTCAAATGCTTTGTATGCTTTTGAATTTGTTAATCCAAAAGAAGCTTTCCCGTTTTCGTCTTGTTCAACAATCTGAACATCATTTGAGAAAAGAACAGTTTGAGCTAACTGCGTATCGTTTCCGTAACCGAGACCTACTACT
>CAJGDF010000246.1 GCA_904502105.1 uncultured Clostridia bacterium | reverse complement strand
AGTGTTGTAGATCGGCATGATCATAAACGGCAGAAAGTCGTAGACCATAACAAGGATTACAGCGCCCTGTGTATACATAAGATTCTGTGCGGGAAGACCTACAGTTTCAAGAATGGTATTTATAATACCTGTTTTTTCTATGAGAGTTCGCCATGCATATGTTCTGAGCAGGAAGTTCATCCACATCGGAAGCAAGAACATTACAGAGACGAAATTTCTCCATCGCTCTTTCATTTTAGACAGAACATAAGCCGTCGGGAATCCGAGAAGAAGGCAAAGAACCGTTGAAACAAAAGCGATATAAAGAGAACGGAAGAAAACTTTCATTGAGTCCGGATTGCTGAAAAATCTCGAAAAATTATCGAGAGTAAAATAAAATCCGGTCAGTCTGTTTAAAAATTTAAGGTCATCGTGCGTATCGTCGAAAAGCTCGCCGTTAAAATATTCTTCAAGAAGAGAGATCTTACCGTCTTCAAAATGAATAACATACGTTTCGGCATTGCTTTTACGGTAGTTTATGACGGTAAGAGTCTGACCGTCATAATAGTATGTACCGCTCTCTGAAAGAGCCGAATCTTCTTCATACCCGATAAAATCGAGATTATCGATTATAACCTCAGGAGAGTTTACCTGATCGAGATAAACGGAGTAGTTGTCTATAGGTCGTGTCAACGAATAGAAAATCACAAGAAGAAGCGGGGCAATAAGAAAAACGATAGCAAAAAGAACGTACGGATAAGCGAAAACAGACCTTTTCACCCTGAACTTGGGAAAACGGCTCATTCCTCCCCGACCTCCTCGGGAACGGCGCTGAACACGCTGTAATCGATATCCTCGCCCTTCATAACGTGAATATCGTTAGGATAGAAGCACATACCGACGGTTTCGCCGACATCTGCGGCATCGGTAGAATGTACAAGCCAGGTGTAGGGATAATTTACCTGCTCAATGGTCATTTCATAATGAACGCCCTTGAATACGCAGGATTTGACTTTACCTTTGAGGAAGCCTTCTTTTTCGGGCTTGATCTCAATATCCTCGGGACGTACAACGATACCTACCTTCTGATCGTCGCCAAAGCCCTTGTCGACACACTCGAAAAGTCTGCCGCATATCTCTACGCGGTAATCCTCGAGCATTTTACCGGGAAGAATGTTGCTTTCACCGATAAAGTCGGCAACAAATGCATTTTCAGGCTCGTTGTAGATATCCTGAGGCGTACCGATCTGCTGGATCTCGCCGCCCTTCATTACCACAACGGTGTCGGACATCGTGAGCGCTTCTTCCTGGTCGTGAGTTACATATATAAAGGTTATACCTGTTTTTATCTGAATATTTTTAAGCTCTATCTGCATTTCCTTTCGGAGCTTCAGGTCGAGAGCACCGAGAGGTTCGTCAAGAAGCAAAACATGAGGCTTGTTTACGAGAGCTCTCGCAATAGCAACACGCTGCTGCTGACCGCCTGACAGAGACGTTACATCTCTATGTTCAAAGCCGCGAAGATTAACAAGCGCAAGCATCTCCTCAACGCGGGGCTTTATCTCGTTTTTCGGAACTTTTTTGATATTAAGTCCGTACGCGATATTGTCGTACACGTCAAGATGGGGAAACAGCGCATATTTCTGGAATACGGTGTTTATGTTGCGTTTATAAGGCGGCAGATCGTTGATAAGTTCGTCAGCAAAAAAAACATTACCGCTGTCATGGCGCTGGAAACCGCCTATGATACGTAAAGTAGTGGTCTTTCCGCATCCGCTGGGACCGAGTAATGTAACGAATTCCTTATCATTTATAGTAAGATTCAAGTCTTTTAAAATTTGTTCTCCACCAAGTGCGACCGAGATATTCTCAAGTCGAATGATGCTTTCAGACATCTATCTATCTCCCTTCAGAGCCCGAACAGACTCTGTATTTCACGTTCTTTTCCGATTTAATACGGAAACACAAAATACTCACTACTATAATAACATAAATTTAGGTTTTGTCAATAGTTTCGGTAAAATTTAATACTTTTTTCGACAAAAGATTTTCATTCACTTTATTTAAACATAAAATCAATATTTTTTAACTGCACTTTAATCTTTTTAATTTTATTATTTATTTTTTTAATTTATATATTGACAAAATCAATTTTATGTGATATACTCAAAGCATAAAGGAATTAAACATATACACAAAGGAGAAAAAAACGGATGGCGAAAAAAGTATTCGGCAATTGTCCCGTATGCGGTCAAAAGCTGATGGTTTCAAGGCTTTCGTGCGACAGCTGCAATATCGACATAACAGGTAAATTTGAGCTTAACAAATTCACATATCTCGAAAAAGAACAGCTTGAGTTTGTTGAAACATTTTTGCGCTGCCAGGGCAGTCTGAAAGATGTTCAGACAGAGCTCGGAATATCATACCCCACAGCAAAAAAACAGCTTGACGGAGTCCTCGAAGCCTTGGGCTACACACAGATCTCCGAAAAAACGAACGAAAACATCGACATACTTGCAAGAGTTGAATCGGGAGAGCTTACCGCAAAGCAGGCAGCGGAACTGATAAAGAAAAATAAGAGCAAATAGGAACCGACAGCGTAAAACAAACACACAAAGGAGATTTTACAATGAACGAAGAGATCTTAAAAATATTATCTATGGTTAAAAACGGCATTATGACAGAAGAAGATGCATCGGAAGTTCTCGAAGCAATGTACACACCGAACGAAGAGGAAAAAGAAGAAAAGCAGACTACCGTTATCCGCAACCACCTTCCCTGGGACGACGACGGCAAACTCAGGATCGTTGCATTTATCGGTCATAACCTTATGAATGACGACGAAGCATACAGAAAATACACATTCAATATTGAGATCGATGGGGATATCGGTCCGGTTGAAAGATGTTGCGGAAACATTGAATGTAACGCAATAAACGGCGATGCTGCATGCAACGGAAACATTACTTGCGACGGAATCGGAGGAAGCGCAAGCTGCAACGGAAGCATCTCCTGCGATGGTATCGGCGGCAATGCCGACTGCAACGGAAATATATCCTGCGATGGTATCGGCGGCAATGCTGACTGCAACGGAAGTATTTCTTGCGACTGCATCGGCGGCT
>CAJGDF010000245.1 GCA_904502105.1 uncultured Clostridia bacterium | reverse complement strand
TGCTACGATCATCAATGAGGAACTATTGTTTTACGGAGATTCGGAGTTCGTAAACAGTATTGAAATTCCTGATGAATACAAAGATATTGACTATTATGGACTGCTGAATTACGAAACAAAAGAAGAAGCTGTTCTGAACTACGGAGCACCGTATAAGCACACCTTCAAGCTCGCCGAAGACGGAACTTATTTCTGGGTTTCGAGCGAGCCGATAACGGATTAAAAAACAACAAGAGCAGATATGAATTTCGTATCTGCTCATTGCTTTTTTGCTTGAAATTTTCTTTTTCTCTTGACATTCTTTTTTTCGTATGGTAAACTAAAAACAGCAAAGATTGTAATATCAAATTCAGGAGGATAATTATGAATCCCATACTTCCGAGAAATTATTTTGTTCCCGATGTTGAAGCTCGTGTTATGCCCGACGGCCGTCTTTATATATACGGTTCGTTCGATGCTCTCAACTCCAATGTATATTGTTCTTATGAATATCACGTTTTTTCCACAGATGACCCGACTCTGACCAACTGGGTCGATCACGGTGTTTCTTTTACTAACACCGTCGAGCAGCCCGGCATTCCATGGTTGCCCGGTGAGCTTTTGTGGGCTCCCGATGCTATTCATAAAGACGGTAAGTATTATCTTTATGCCTGCAGCGCCGGTAACGGCGAGTGTGTCGCGGTTTCAGATAAGCCGTACGGACCTTTTACTGATGCAAAGCCTATCGTCGGCGCTGACGGCGACGGCATAGATCCCGCTATTTTCGTTGATGACGACGGTCAGGCGTATTATTTCTGGGGTCAGTTCTCTCTCCGCGGCGCAAAGCTTAAGGACGATATGTGCACTGTCGATCAGGATTCGCTCGTGTACGGTGTTCTTACCGAACAGGAACACGGTTTTCACGAGGGCGCAAGCATACGTAAAATAAACGGAAAATATTATCTCGTTTATACCGATATTACGCGCGGCAAAGCGACCTGCCTTTCTTACGCTATGTCCGATTCTCCGCTCGGCCCGTATAAGAGATACGGTGTTATTGTTGATAATATGAATTGCGACCCGTATACATGGAACGACCACGGCTCTATTTGCGAATTTAAAGGTCAGTGGTATATTTTCTATCACCGTTCTTCTCAAAACAGTAATTTGAACCGCCGTGTCTGCGTTGAACCGATAACCATAAATGCTGACGGAACGATCAACGAGGTCTGCATGACTTCTCAGGGTCCCGCCGGTCCTATCAATGCGTTTGAAACAATAGACGCTTCTATCGCTTGCAGAATGAGGGGCGATCTTTATATTAAAAACGAACATCCCGAAGCGGAAGTTGCAAACGAGATCCTCGCAGAATGCGGCGGCGGCAATTTCAAAGACGCATGGGCTGAATATAAATATATCGATTTCGGCGACGGCGTTTCTTCCTGCAAGTTCAACGTAAGAGGCAAGGGCGTTATCGAGCTTCGTGTTGACGGTTCCGACGACGTTATCGGCTCTGTTGAGATCGACGGCGGAGAAGGCTTCAATGAATATACCATGAAGATAACGAAAGAGACCAAGGGTGTTCACGCTCTTTGGGTATTCTTCAAGGGCAAAGGAATGGCATTGGATAGTTTTTGTTTTGAAAAATAGATTTTCAAAATAAAACAGTTAAATATGCCTGCGGCAAGCTAAATTACTTCGTAGCTGAATTGTATAAATACAGCTGAAATATGAAAGAGCAGATACGATATCCGTATCTGCTTTTTGTTGTTCGGTTTTAATGCTATATGTCAAAAAAATGCATAAATTATGTTTTTATTTGAACATATTGACAAATATTTATTTTTATGATATAGTAAAGAAAAAGGGGATTTTAGTATGAAACATATAAAATTTTCAGCTATCATTTTATTGTTTGCACTTCTCTTTACATCGTGCGCCACTGCTTCCTCTAACGAGATCATACCCGAATATGATGCGAGCGTAGATAAGACAGACATTGATCTTTTGGGTTATGAATATGTTATTTCTTCATTTGCTCACGGTTCGGGGGATCTGGCATACGCTTTAAATCCGCCTTCCGGTTTTGATGTAAGAAGTGACAGACTGCTTCAGAGGTATAAAGAAACCGAAAAAAAGTATAACGTCAATATCGAGCTTAAAGACGGTGTCAATTATAATCTGTTTCAGACTTATTATGTGGCAGGAGAAAAATACTACGATCTCATGTTCACCATTTTAACCGATGTCTGGGGCAAAAGATATATTCAGGGCGGCTATATGCATGCTTTTTCTGACATGGATATAGACCTTCACAGCGGTATTTTCGGTACAGAATCCACTCTTGAAGTCGGTCGATTCGGCGATGATTACTATTCTGTTATGGCTTACTACTGGGGTTTGCCGCCTGCCGATGTTGCTCTTACAACATGGTTCAACCCGACAACTTTAAGCAATTTCCAGCAACCGTCACCCCATGAGCTTAATGAGCAGGATCTATGGACATGGGATAGCTTTGAAAGTATATGCGAAGCTATCAGGGATACATCCGACCCCGATGAAAATAAGCATACTTTCGGCGCCGGTTACACTAATGAGGTTTGTCTTGAAACTTCCGTACTTTATTCAAATAACGCCAAGCTTGCAACTATCGACGAGGACGGAAGAATGGTTTATGCGTTAAACAGTCCGGAAGCGATCGAGGCTATGGAGTTTGTCCGGAGTCTTTCCGAAAGAGATCTTATTGTTGATATAGGCGACAGATTTAACATTGTACCTTTTATCGAAGACAGATCTGCGTTCTTCCTTCAGTATTCACATATCGGGCTTGGTTATGAGGGCGAGGGCAATCTTGCAACGAAGATACAGCACGCTTATGAGTGGATATATTTCCCGAGAGGCCCAAAGGGTCGGAATATGGAATCCAAGAGCGTATACAGCTTATGGAGCAGATTCTTTTTTGCCCCGTCAAACTCAGATATGAGCGTTCAGGAAGTCCTTCTTCCTTATCTTTTCCAACCTCTTCCGGGGGAAACAAAAGAAAACTGGCAGGACGAGTTTGAACGAAACAACTTCTTTTCACATACGTCTTTCGAATATTTTGAAGAAATGCGTGATACTGCGG
>CAJGDF010000244.1 GCA_904502105.1 uncultured Clostridia bacterium | reverse complement strand
CCCCACAGGTGCTGCATTCCCCGAACAGATCTTCGGTGCTCTCGTTACCGAAAAAGTACGTTCTCTCGGTGCTAAACTCGTTAACAAAAACGGCGAAGTATTCATGCATCCGCTTGAAACACGTGACGTTACTGCAGCATCCGTAATCCGTGAATGTTCTGACAGAGGCAACGGTATTGACACCGGTAACGGCTTTGGCGTATGGCTCGATACTCCGATGATCGAAAAGATTGGCGGCGAAGGAACTATCATGAAGAGAATTCCCGCAATGTGGAGAATGTTCGAAAAATACGGCATCGACATCAGAAAAGAACCTATTCTTATCTACCCCACCCTCCACTATCAGAACGGCGGTCTCGATATTACTGCTGACTGTATGACCACTAACATCAAAAACCTCTTTGTTGCAGGCGAAGCTGTTGGCGGTATCCACGGTAAGAACAGACTTATGGGTAACTCCTTGCTCGACATCATCGTATTCGGCAGAAGCGCAGGTAAGAGTGCTGCAAAAGCAGCTGCTGAAACAACTGTCGGCGCACTCACTCTCAGCCATATCGAAAAATTCGAAAAGGAAATTGCAGACGCAGGTATCGAAACCTCTGCTATTTCTCCGAAACTTCTCCCCAACTACACCAAGCAGAACAACATCTAAGGAGAAGGGCAGACAATGAGTTTATTTGGCGGCGTAATTTCCATCAGCAATATTTCAACATTACTTTTTGTAGTCTTCGCTGTTCTTGCAGTAGGCTACGCACTCGGCAGAATCACCATCAAGGGTATATCCCTTGGTGATGCCGGAGTTTTCATCATCGCACTTCTTTTCGGTGCACTTTTCTTCAACGTAAACGATGCAGGCGAACTTTTGTTCAGCGCATCATCTAAACCCTATGACTTCAACAGCGGACTCAGCCTTATTGAGAGCCTTGGTCTTGTTCTTTTCGTAACATCTGTTGGTTTCATTGCAGGTCCTAAATTCTTTGGAAACTTCAAAAGAAACTTCAAATCCTACGTTCTCCTCGGTCTTATCATCATCCTCGCAGGCGGTCTTTCCGCTGCAGGCTGTATAGGTCTCGGTGAAGTTCTCGGTTACGGTGCTTCCATCGAAGAACAGGACGGATTTGTAGCTATGATAGTCGGTCTTCTCTCCGGCTCTCTAACCTCTACCCCCGCATTCTCCGCGGCAAAGGCTACCGTTGATCCTCAGTATACAAGTCTTGTATCTGTTGGTCACGGTATTGCTTACATCTTCGGTGTTATCGGCGTTGTTCTCTTCGTTCAGCTCATTCCCAAGCTTTCCAAAGCTAACATGGAAGAAGAAAGAGCAAAGCTCGTTATCAAAGAAGAAGAAACCAAGAAGAAATTCACAGGTAAGCTTTTTGAGATCGACCATATGGGTATTGCAGCGTTCTCTCTTGCAGCTATTATCGGTACGGTTATCGGTCAGGTTAAGATCCCGCTCTCCTCTGCAGGTCTCAGCGGAACTTGCTTCTCCCTTACAACAACCGGCGGCTGCCTCCTTGTAAGCCTTGTATTCGGTCATTTCAGCAGAATAGGCAAAGTTAACATCATGCCTGCTCAGACTACCCTCAAGCTCTTCAGAGAGCTTGGTCTTGTACTTTTCCTTGTTGGTGCAGGTATTCCCGGCGGCGCAGAATTCGTTGTAAACTTTGACCCGATGTACTTTGTATACGGTATAATCATGACCATCTTCCCGATGATCATCGGTTTCCTTTTTGCAAAATACGTTCTCAAGCTCAGCCTTCTCAACAACCTCGGTTCTATTACCGGCGGTATGACAAGTACCCCCGCTCTCGGTACCCTTATCGGTACTGCAGGCACCGAAGACGTTGCTGCTGCTTATGCTGCAACATATCCGATCGCTCTTATTGCTGTCGTACTTGTTTCTCAGTTCCTTATAATTCTTTTATAAAAACACTAAAGCACCGTATTTTCATACGGTGCTTTTTGTTATTCAAACTCAGTTTGAGTTACCATACGCTCAAGCTCTTTAGCCGGAGGCGAAAGAGTTCTGTCTCTTTTTTTAATAAGACAAACCGAACGAGAAGGAATATCTTCGTTTAAATTGATACGATAGATTCCTTCATTTTGATTTATGTTTAAAAAAACTTCCGGAACAAAGCTTATACCAAGATTATGTTCAACCAAAGGCATTATCTGATCAGCCGTTGCTGCTTCGATATCGGGTGAGAATGCCAGACCATGTTTCAAAAAAAGCTGAGAATAAAATCTATATGTCGATGTTCTTGCTCCCATTGATATTATCGGGTATTCGGTTATTTGCGACAAAGAAAAAGTATCATTGGAAATATTTCGAAACGATTCTCCACATACAGCGACCTCGTTGAAAGAACATAGTTCACTTTCGGAAAGTTCCCTGTCAAGATCAAAAGGCGATGTAACAAATGCAAGGTCAATAAGACCGTCTTTGAGCATCGAAAGTGCTTGCGGTGTTGAAATATTAGAAATCTTGATGCGAATATTAGGGTATTGTTTTCGATATTGATTTAAAATCGGTAAAAGAACAATTCTAAGTGCAATTTCTGTAGCACCGATAGTAATGAGCCCTTTTTGCAAACTTCGATTTGCCGCTATCTCTTCTTCTCCGGCTTGAATATGCTCAAAGGCTACTGAGATATGCTCAAAAAGACGTTCCCCGTCTTCGGTCAGATGCACACCTTTATTTGTTCGGATAAAAAGAGTGCAGCCGAGCTCATTTTCGAGAAGTCGTACAGTTCTTGTAAGGTTAGGCTGATTCAGAAACAACGCTTCTGCTGCCTGCGTAAAGCTCCCGTATTTTGCAACATAATAAAAAACTTTGTAATGATCGTAACTTATATTCATACTTGCCTCATAATATCAAAATTGTATATCCGATATAAGAACTATATATTTTACATATAGATATAAATGTATTATAATATATAATATGAGAAATGTCAAGTACAAAGGAGATAATATTATGACACTTACAATGATGACCGAACTTTTCGAGGCACTTACGATCTTTTGCTTTGGACTTTCGTGGCCTATTTCAATAAGAAAATCGCTTATTTCAAAAACTGCAAAAGGAAAAAGTTTGTTT
>CAJGDF010000243.1 GCA_904502105.1 uncultured Clostridia bacterium | reverse complement strand
CTTTTCTGTAATGAAAACGACAGAAGATGGCCTGTAAACCTCATAAACTTTGATAAGAGCGGTGTTTTCGGACTCCCCTCATATTACGTTCAAAAGCTTTTTGCAACTAATCCCGTTGAATACGTTGTTAAAAACGATGCTGATATCGTAAAAGGCGCAAATTCAAATCTTTATGTAACATCCGGTGTAAACGGTGATGAACTTATAATAAAGATCGCAAACTTCAACCCCGAAGCTATAGCAGCGGAATTTGTTTGCGATGAGATCAAAGAAGGAAATTATGAGATCATAACCGTATCGAGCGAAAACGAAACAGATACAAACACTGTTCTCTACCCGAGAAACGTTGCAGACTCGTTGAGCATTGAAAGAACCGACAGCGGAAAAGTTAAAACAGATATAGGCGCAATGTCATTCAATGTTATAAAGGTTAAAATCAAATAATATTCTTTAAAGCACAAAAGCAGATACGGACTGAGATCTGTATCTGCTTTGTTTATACAAAAAAATCGGCGGGAGAAAAACTCCTGCCGATTTATGTTTATTTAGCGTATTCGATTGCTCTGTTTTCGCGGATAACGTGAACCTTGATCTGGCCGGGATATTCAAGCTCGTTTTCGATCTTGTTTGCGATATTACGAGCGAGAATGATCATCTCGTCATCATTAATATCTTCCGGTCTGACCATTACGCGGATCTCACGGCCTGCCTGGATAGCGAAGGAACGTTCAACACCCTTAAAGTCGTTTGCAAGATCCTCAAGACGTTCAAGACGTTTGATATAGCTTTCAAGGTCTTCACGGCGAGCACCGGGACGAGCCGCAGAAATAGCATCGGCAGCCTGAACGATACTTGCGAGAACGGATTTTGCTTCAACGTCGCCATGGTGAGCCTCAATAGCATGAATGATATTTTCATGTTCTTTATACTTACGTGCGACATCAACACCGATTGAAACGTGTGAACCTTCAGTCTGATGGTCGAGAGATTTACCGATATCGTGGAGAAGACCTGCGCGTTTTGCGGAAGTTATATCGATACCGAGTTCACCTGCGAGAAGACCTGACAGATGAGCAACTTCGATAGAATGGTCAAGAACATTCTGACCGAATGAAGTTCTGAAACGAAGACGGCCGAGGCATCTGATGATCTCGGGATGGATACCGTGAACACCTGTTTCGAAGATTGCGCGTTCGCCTTCTTTTTTGATAGTCTGGTCAATTTCCTTACGTGCCTTTTCAACCATTTCGCCGACTCTTGTCGGGTGGATACGTCCGTCGGAGATCAGCTTGGTAAGAGCGATCTTCGCAATTTCGCGGCGAACCATATCAAAGGAAGAAAGAGCGATGGTTTCATGGGTGTCGTCAATAATAAGATCAACACCTGTGAGCGCTTCGAGCGTTCTGATATTTCTACCTTCACGTCCGATAATTCTGCCCTTCATTTCATCGTTGGGCAACTGAATAACTGAAACAGTGGTTTCGGAAACATGATCCGAAGCACATTTCTGAATTGCGAGGGAAAGGATTTCTTTGGCCTTAGTTTCGGCCTCGTCGATAGCTCTCGTTTCATATTCTTTGATCATGAGAGCCTGTTCGTGTTTAAGCTCGTCCTCGAGAGTTGTCATCATGTAGGTTTTTGCCTGATCAACAGTCATACCGCTGATACGTTCAAGAACCGCACGCTGACCGAGCTTAATGTCCTCGATCTCAATTTCTTTTGCTTCGAGGGATTTCATTTTGTTTGCAAGGGCAGTTTCTTTATGTTCATACGAATCGGCTCTTTTATCAAGAACTTCTTCTTTCTGAACAAGACGTTTTTCAAGCTTCTGAAGCTCATTTCTTCTTTCGCGGATCTCCTTTTCGGCTTCGCTGCGGTTTCTGTGGATCTCCTCTTTAGCTTCGATGAGAGCTTCCTTTTGCTTTGTATCGCCAAGCTTTATAGCTTCGTTAATTATTGATTTTGCCTTTTCTTCGGCAGAACCTATCATTGCTTCGCCGATCTTTTTACGGTACATGATACCGAGAAAGAAACCTATCGCCAGGGTAGCGAGAGCAACAATAACCATAATTATGATTTCTATCGGTCCTATCTTAAACACCTCCTGTACAGATTTTTTAAAGATAATTTACCGTATGTAAAACTATAATACATGGGCATAAAAACCTAATGTATATTGTACACTATTTTAGAATAAATGTCAATACGTTTATGCAATAATTTTTATATTTTTTGTTCCGTGGGGTTTTCGACAAATATGCGAATTTTTATGTATTGGTATTTACAAAAAGGCAAAAGGGTGTTAAAATAATTGAGTTAAAGCGTTTTATCTAATTTTAAATAAACATTCAGGAGGCAAAACCAAAATGGCACGCAAGAAAATATCCATGGACGGCAATACCGCTGCCGCTCACGTAAGCTATGCGTTTACCGACGTTGCAGCGATCTACCCGATCACTCCGTCTTCCGTTATGGCCGAACTCACAGACAAATGGTCTGCTGACGGTCAGAAAAACATCTTCGGTGACAAAGTAAAAGTTGTTGAAATGCAGTCCGAAGCAGGTGCTGCAGGTGCAGTACACGGAAGCCTTTCCGCAGGTGCTCTTACCACCACCTACACAGCTTCTCAGGGTCTTCTTCTTATGATCCCCAACATGTATAAGATTGCCGGAGAACTTCTCCCCAACGTTATTCATGTTTCCGCTCGTTGTGTTGCTTCTCATGCTCTTAACATTTTCGGCGACCACAGTGACGTTTACGCATGCCGTCAGACCGGTTATGCAATGCTCGCATCCACCAACCCCCAGGAAGTTATGGACCTCGGTGCAGTTGCTCACCTTTCCACAATCAAAGGCAGAGTACCCTTCGTTCACTTCTTTGACGGTTTCAGAACTTCTCACGAAATCCAGAAAATCGAAGCTTGGGATTACGCAGATCTCGAAGAAATGGCTGATAAAGAAGCTATTGCAGCATTCAGAAACCGCGCTCTCAACCCCGAGCATCCTATTCTTAAAGGTTCCGCTGAAAACGGTGACATCTTCTTCCAGCACAGAGAAGCTTGCAACAGTTACTACGATGCACTTCCCGAAATCGTTGAAGAATACATGGGCAAAG
>CAJGDF010000242.1 GCA_904502105.1 uncultured Clostridia bacterium | reverse complement strand
CTGCGGCTATTACGGACACCCCACTGTGCCGTGCAGATGTAAAGAATCTCAAATTGAAAAATATATGGGCAGAATTTCAGGCCCGCTTCTGGACAGAATAGATCTTCAGGTCGCCCTGCCGCCCGTTTCAGCTTCCGATATAACAGAAAACAGCGGCCTTGCAGAGTCGTCCGCAGAGATAAAGAAACGTGTTGATGCTGCAAGAAAACGTCAGACAGACCGCCTTGCGGATTACGGCTTTACGTGCAACGCAAAAATGTCGCCCAAGGCTATCCGAAATCTTTGCAATATCTCGCCCGAAGCATCCGCTCTGCTCAATAAAATAATGGAACGCTCGAACATTTCAATGCGTTCTTACGACAAAATTATCAAGATCGCGCAAACTATCGCCGACCTTGCCGAAAGTGATGTTATTTTGCCTCAGCACGTTCTTGAGGCTTCGCATTTCAGATCTTTGGATAAAAAGTACAATATGTGATGTGTCTCTTTTTTGAGACAATTACAAGAGTTTTCCACAGTTTCTGTGGAAAACCCTGTTAATAACGTTGAAAACCTTGATAGTTTCCACATTTTTCGACCTGTTTATATCTTTTTGATAACTTTTTTCGGGTTTGTTGCTTTTGTCCAAATATATCAGTTTTAGTATGTAAATTTTTGGAGCACGTAAAATGACACTTAAAAAAATAGCCGAAATTTTGGCTGAAAGAAAAATATTGCTGAAAACCGACGAAAACACCGAAGGTTTTTTATCACGTATAGAAAATCTTTCCTGCGACTCAAGGGTTATTCCAAAAAACACTCTTTTCTTCGCAAAGGGCGTTAATTTCAAGCGTGAATATCTCGTTTCCGCCATCGAAAAGGGTGCGATCGCTTATGTTGCCGAAAAAGATCTTGAGGTCGATATCCCTCTCGTTCTCGTTTCAGATGTACGTAAGGCGATGTCGTTTGTCGCTCGCGGCTTTTACGGTGATATGACCGATTTTTACCCCCTCGTCGGCTTGACGGGCACAAAGGGTAAAACATCTACCCTGTATATGTTAAGAAGCATTTTTAACGAGAAATTCGGCAAGGTGGGCATTATTTCAACAAACGAAGCCCGCTGCGGCGAAAAAACATGGCAGAAAACGGGCACAACCCCCGAAGCTCTCGAGCTTTTCTCCATTTTAAACGGCTTCCGTGAAGAAAAAGCCGAGGCGGCGATCATGGAGGTCTCCTCGCAGGCGTTAAAATATGACCGCGTTAACGGTTTAACATTTTCTGTCGGCGCTTTTCTGAACCTCGCTCCCGACCACATCAGCCCCACCGAGCATTCGTCTTTTGAGGATTACAAAGAGTCCAAAAAGATGATCTTTCCGCTTTGCAGAAAATGCGCGGTAAATCTTGATGACCCGTATGCCGAGGAGTTTCTTGCAGCTGCTCCGAGCGAAAATACAGTAACGTTCGGAACATCATCCGCTGCCGATATTTATGCTTATAACATTTCGGAGGACAAGTTCGGCGCAACATTCTCCGTTAAAGGCATGATCGAGATCGAAAATTTAAGGCTCAACATGCCCGGCAGATTCAATATTCTCAATGCTCTCTGCGCTATAACGTGCGCTCATGCGGTGGGTGTCGGTGCAGATGAGATAAAAAGCGGCATTGAAAAGGCGGTTGCGGCAGGAAGACTTGAGGTTGTTGAAAGAAACGGCATCACGGTCCTTGTCGATTATGCGCACAACAAATCGTCCTTTGAGGCGGTGTTTGATTACGTTGATAAATTCTACCCCGATGCAAAAAAGATCATGCTTTTCGGCTGTATAGGCAACAGAGCGCTCGACAGACGTATCGATCTGCCGAAGGTCGCTTGCCCGAATTCCGACTTTATCGTTATGACGACCGACGACCCCGGCACCGAAGAACCCGAAGATATATTCAGAGAGGTTGAACCCGAGCTGAAAAAATTCTCAACCCCCTACGTTTTTATAAAAGACAGAGCCGAAGCCGTAGGCTTCGCGATCGATAAAGCCGAAAAGGGCGATATCGTTATCCTCGCAGGCAAGGGCGGCGAAACAACGCAGATGGTCAAAGGCAAAGCCGAACCGTATATCGGTGATATGAAGGCGGCAGAAGCGAAATTGACCTTCGGTCAATAAAATTTGCCTGACGGCAAGCTAAAATCGGCAAAGCCGAACTTTAACCGGAACATTTTTTTGTTTTTTTCGTCTAATAAAGTAAATAAATGGTTTTTGTTTCCGTCTAATTTATTAAGGAGGCGTGCAAATGAAAAAAATAAAAATGATTGTTTTTATAATCACCGTTTTATCAATGATTTCGGTTAACATTTTACCGCTATCTGCAGAAGCTGCTGAAGTTTTTTCTTATGAAAAATATTTCGCAAAGGAACGAGAATTTAAAGATGAATCTATCGGATACACTCATGATTATTACATTTACTACTGTAATACCTGGTTGTACAGACAAGATGCCAGAACCTGGAAAACAAAAGTTTTGCTGAAAGAAAAAACGACATATGTCTATCCTTTTAGAAATATTGTTTACTGCGTTATCAATGACAGTCAGATAATAACAATAGATTGCAACGGAAATAACAAAAAACTGATTTACGATGCGAAAATACCCATTGATGTTTTTTTCGGTAATGAATCAATTTTCTTTTTTTCAAGCGGAAACGATATTTACCGTTATCATTTACAGTCCGACACGCTTGAATTAATTCTTTCAGAAGAACATTTTTTCTTTGAACCACTCAGCAACGACAGACTTTTGTTGCACAAGAATATTCTATCAAATGCTGACGAAGAGTATACTGATTCCTCAATAACATATGAATATGTGATAAGTAAAAAACAAAAAACAGAATATATTTATCCCGATTATGAAGTGGGAGGGAATGACGAAATTCAAAGAGTTTCAAATCTGTTTTCAAAAAACGGATGGGCAATTTTAATTAATGAAACTTCTCACGGTATTCCTTCAAAAAATCATTGTTTTCACAGATTTCATGCAATTGTATAAAAGCAGCTAAAAGCAAAAGAGCAGATACGGATTTTTTCCATATCTGCTCTTTTCGATTTCTCGGTGTAATTTACATCAGTCGTTATTTGTTATAACTTCGCCTTCGCTG
>CAJGDF010000241.1 GCA_904502105.1 uncultured Clostridia bacterium | reverse complement strand
TTTTTACGCGGTGTTTTCATCGGTGGAGGATTTATTTGCTCTCCGGATAAATCTTATCATCTTGAAATCCGTACTGGACACCAGATGCTTGCAGATGACCTTATTCGCTTTGCTGTTGAATATGATATTCATCTTAAAAGTGTGATGCGCAACGGTATACGTATACAGTATATTAAAACATCCGAGCAAATTAAAGATTTTCTTGCGTATATAGGTGCTTCAACATCTGTTTTTGATTTTGTCAATGCAGAGCTTGAAAAAAGCCTTAATAATAACGTTAACCGTGTTGTAAACTGTGAGCAAGCTAATATTGAAAAAAGTGTAAATGCTGCTCAAAAACAGATTAAGGCAATAACAAAACTAAAGAAAAAAGGGTATGCTAATATGTCTCCTGAATTGATTGCTCTTGCTGAGGCAAGGCTTCAGCATCCGGAAATGACGCTTGAACAGCTTGGAAAAGAAATGGATCCGGAGCTTTCAAAATCAGGGGTTGCCCATAGAATGAAAAAAATTACTGATCTAACAAAAAAAAGGTAAAATTAATGGGATTTGTTCATCTTCACGTACATACAGAATACAGTCTTCTTGACGGTGCTTGTAAAGTCAAGAAAATGCCTCAGGTCATAAAAGACATGGGACAAACAGCTGTTGCAATGACCGATCACGGAAACATGTACGGAACGATTTATTTTTATAAATATTGTAAAGCAGCAGGTATTAAACCTATAATCGGTTGTGAGGTTTATACAGCTGCTCGAACACGCTTTGATAAAACAAAGGAACTCGACGGCAGTAGTGGTCACCTTGTTCTTCTTTGTAAAGACAATGTCGGTTATAAAAACCTCATTGAAATGGTTTCTCTTGCCAATATTGAAGGTTTTTATTATAAACCGCGTGTCGATATGGAACTTATTAAAAAGTATCATGAGGGGCTTATATGCCTCTCTGCTTGTCTTGCGGGTGATGTTCCTCAACTTCTGCTTGAGGACGACTACGAGGGTGCAAAAAAACTTGCTCTTGAATACCTTTCAATATTTGGTGAAGGCAATTATTATCTTGAAATTCAGGATCACGGTATAGAAGAACAGAAAAAAGTAATGGAAGGAATTCTTCGTATTTCTAAAGAAACCGGAATTCCTCTTGTTGCAACAAATGACGCCCATTACTTGAAGAAAAAAGATGCTTTCGCTCAAAAAGTTCTTGTTTGTGTTCAGATCGGTAAAACAATTGAAGAAGATACCGGTATGGGCTTTACAACTGACGATTTCTATCTTAAATCCGAAGAGGAAATGCGTTCCCTATTTGAATTTGTTCCTGAAGCAATTGATAATACTGTCAAGATCGCTGATCAGTGTAATGTTATTTTCCCTGAAATTGATGACTCCAAAAACCGTATTTATTTTTTACCTGTTTTTAAATGGACAGACGGTCTTTCGCATTATGATTATTTGCGTAAGATTACATTCACAGGTTTTGAACAACGTTATACTCCAGAGCAACGTACACAAGAACTTATAGACCGAGTTGAATATGAACTTGATATTATCAACAGAATGGGATTTGTTGACTATTTTCTTATTGTTTGGGACTTTATTAACTATGCTAAAACCCACGGCATTCCTATCGGTCCCGGTCGAGGTTCTGGCGCAGGCAGTATAGTTGCTTACTGTACAAGGATAACAAACATTGAACCGATTGGTTATAATCTGATTTTTGAACGATTTCTTAACCCCGAACGTATTTCCATGCCCGACTTCGACGTAGATATGTGTCCCGTTCGACGTCATGAGGTCTTTGAGTATGTTCAAAGAAAATACGGTATTGAAAACGTTTCTAACATTGTTACATTCATAACCCTTAAAGCTAAAGCTGCTGTTAAAGACGTAGCTCGAGTTCTCGGTTTTGCTCCTGCGGAAGCAAACCGTATTACAAAAATGATTCCCGATAAGATGACTATCCGTGAGGCGGTTGAAAAAGTTCCTGATCTGAAATCTCTTTATGATACGGATCCTAAAATACGTGAACTTATGGATACATCTGAAACAATCGAAAATTCACCGCGAAATCCTTCAGTTCATGCATGCGGTATAGTTATCGGTGAAAATCCGATATTTAAATATGTTCCAATAGCTGTAAACGACGGTGTAACTGTCGCGCAGTTTGACATGAAGATCGTTGAAGAGGTCGGTCTTGTTAAGATGGACTTCCTTGGTCTTCGAAACCTTACCGTTATAGAAGATGCTTGTAAGCTTGTAAGAAAGAAAATCCCCGATTTCGATATTGAAAAAGTTGATATTGCCGATCCTAAGGTTTACGATCTTCTTTCGAGAGGTGAAACTGATGGTATTTTCCAGCTTGAATCCGGTGGTATGAAACAGACTCTCATATCACTTAAACCGAGAAGTATTGAAGATATTACAGCTATTATATCTCTTTACCGTCCCGGTCCTATGGATAATATTCCGACTTATATAAACAATAAAACTCATCCCGAAAGCATTCAATATAAGCATCCAATGCTTGAAAATGTTCTCAAGGTTACTTACGGTGTTATGGTTTACCAGGAACAGGTAATGCAGATAGTTCGTGAACTTGCGGGTTACTCATTTGGGCGTGCTGACATTGTACGTAAAGCAATGGGTAAAAAACAGATGGATGTTATGACCCGTGAACGTGAATATTTCATCAACGGTAAAAAACGCGATGATGGAACCGTTGAAATTCCGGGTTGTGTTTCAAACGGTATTCCGGCTGAGGTTGCAAACGAAATATTTGATGAAATGATCAAATTTGCAGAATATGCATTTAACAAATCTCATGCTGCCGCATATTCGTATGTAACATACTATACTGCATTTCTTAAAACCCACTATATGCGAGAGTATATGGCTGCTCTTTTGACGAGTGTTCTCGGTAAAACCAATAAAATGGTTGACTATATTAACGAATGCTCTAAACAGAATATTGAAGTTCTTCCGCCTGACATCAATGAATCCGAAGATATTTTTACTGTTTCTCAGGATAAGATCAGATTCGGTCTTTCAGGTGTTAAAAACGTTGGTCAAGGTGCTATTCTTGATGTAATGGCTGAACGTGAAAAGAACGGTCCATTCAAGAGTTTCTATGATTTTTTT
>CAJGDF010000240.1 GCA_904502105.1 uncultured Clostridia bacterium | reverse complement strand
TCATTCCCATATACTAATTTATCGGCAATAATCTGTTTTTTATCAATAGAGAGTATGGAATCTGTGCTGAAAATTACAGTCGTTTATTCGTTTTCATAAAAAATTTCAGATGTTTGTACTGTATTCGCTGAAAAAGAAAGCGAAAAAGCTATACATAAAGCAAAGGCAAGTATTATTTTTATGGTTTTCATATTATTGTATCCTTTCAAAATTAAAGCTATATATCATTTCCAATAAGTAATCTTTACTATCACATTTTAAAGTATAAAAATCATTATTAATCACAGTAATTGCAGTTACATTTAAATCAGAATAAAGGATATAAAAAATGTGGTTGTTATGTTTAACAATTTCCGAATCTGAATAACGCTTTATATCTATTGGTCTATCATGCTCTATTATAAAAGATAGTCTTGTATCGTCATAAACAAAAGTTGTTTGACTGATTGTTTCATCTCTGAGTATTTCAAGAAGATTAGCATTATAAGCGATTTTTTCGGGATAACATATGTTTATTTTTTCTGAATCGAGAAATTCATCAATCGTTTTATAATTTACGCTTTTACCTCCATATATATAAGTTATACCATTATCTTCAAAACTTTGATTAACCCATAAATTCAATGCTTTTAAAATATTTTCGTCAAATGTTGTTGTCGCGCATACAGTAACACAAGAAAGCATCAGAACAACCGCAGCAATCAAAGCAACAAATGCCGGTTTGAATTTATACGATACAGGTTTTGCTTTATTCTCTTCAAGAAAAGATGATCCAGACGCTCTTCGGTTCAAGATCTGATTGACCCGTTTTTTAATTCCCCATTTGGAAAGTTTTCTTTGCGGCAAAAAGCTAGATAAAAGTATTTCGCATAATTTAACATATTCCCAATCGATTTCCTCTTCCGGTTTTTGTACTTCGCTCATGAGTGCATCTGCTATCCACTTCAATTTTTTAGATTTAGAATTCTCCTTCCGCATAAAAAATACCCACCTCCTTTATAAATGATTAGTCTCATATCTTATTCAACCTCCTTACTAATATAACGTTTTTTTTAGAATGTTATGTTTCATTTTTTTGGAGATTTTACGAAAAATTCAAAAATCATTACCCCTTAAAGATTTTATCAAATAATTTCTTTACTTTTTTTCTAAACCTCTTTGTCTCTGTCCTTAATGTAGAATAATGAATTCCATATTTATCAGCTAATGTTTTAAAAGATATATCAGAGTCTCTTTCCAACAATATCTGTAACATAACGTTATCTTTTTCAGAAAGTTCAGCTCTTACTTGATCTAATATTTGTTTATAGGCGTGGTTTTCAATTGAATTGTTAATATCATCTCTATTATCTTTCAAATTATTAATCGCCTCTTCTGATTCATCTTCAAAATAAATCATTCTTTTTTTGAGTTCCAAATAATAATTAATCTTTACTGCAGAATACATCCACTGTTTCTGTTGCATAGGACTTAACTCTTTAATCTGATCATATTTTTCAACAAATCGATAAAAAGCATCTGAAACAGCATCTTCGGCCTCTTGTTTAGTTAGTCCCTTACATAGACAATAACTAATTAAAGCATCATAGTTTCGTTCGAATAAACCACTGGCTACGTTTTCTTCTGTTTTCATAGACCAACCTTTCGAATTCTTTTGAGAAAGTAAAAGAGCGACAAACTAAAAATAATCAATCTTGAAACTTTCTTATTCTATGAAATCGTATTTGAAACAATTACATTGATATACCTTATTCTACATTTTATAACAATATTTGTCAATAGTTTTGTCCTAAAAGCATTGTTTTACGTCCTAAACGATGTGATTTAGAAGATGTTTGAGGTAATATGTGTTAATGTAGTATTACTCTGTTGTTTTCAGGTAATAATATTCTTTCTCTTTTATACTTCAAGACAGTCCACATTGAACTATACCATAGTCCACGATCAAGTTAGACTATCCCCTTGGTCGTGGACTTGTTTTACTGCTATTTACAGATATATCGATTTGATGTCTTACTGCCATTCGACCTGCGCTGATTGATCTTCTCAATATAACCTTTCTTTATAAGCTCGTTTATCGCACGTTTTACAGTAGATATGCTACACTTGTTGTCGATTGCTATGGTTTTGTACGATGGATAACAGCTTTCATTTTTACCTTGTCTGTATCTCAGATATCGGTAAATACTTTGTGCCTTAAACGACAAATCATCTCGAAATATCGCTTCGTATTCTCTCATCGATAATCTCTCCTTTCTCATTGATAATGATTTCTGCTTCCTCGTCATCTGGAATGTTAGATTGAGACATCGGTAGGCCTTCACCCTTATCGGTGTTATTGTCATCATCTTTATCTTCTTTTGCTTTCTGACCGGGTTTTCGGTGATGAAATGAAACATCCACCTGTTTTTTCTGATTACTATCTTGCCTATGCTTTGTTTTCTCTTCCTCAGTCATCTTTTCTCCGACGCTCTGTGTGGAATAAAGCATAATGATCTTGGATTCCAAATCTGTCTTATTCGCATAGGACACCTTTCGATTACCTTTATCCGTAACGGCAAAAATCTCCTTCGGGAACACAATACCCCACTTGAAAAAGAGCTTTAGCTTTACCTGCATAGGGTGGAAACCAGTCTTCATTACAACGAATGTTCCCTTGGGAAGTGATTTCAGTTCGTCCGGTGTGAGCAAGGCTCGTTCGATCATCTGTAAACTATGAGACGGATCGTTCTTTCCTCGATTCACGGATCCTGACTGTACCGTTCTGCTACCAAGAGCTTTGGATAGTACCTGTGCAGATTCGCTGTTGGGAGCGAAACCACCGAATACCGTCAGCTGCGTATTGTCGGTAATGATCTCACAACCTTCTTTACCGTAGTTCTTTTGAAGCTGTGCAAAAGACTGAATAATAGCAACGATAGATACTCTTCGTGAACGGGATGCGGAGAACATCATCTCTGCACCTTCGATCTTCGGGATGGTACCAAACTCATCAAGGTACATCATCACTCTGTTTTTCAGTCTTCCTCCATTTTCATCGGCAACTGCGAGAATCTCACGGTACATCTGCTGAACGATCAGAGATACCATAAAGTGTTTGGAGGTATCTTCCTCAGGGAGTACGATAAAAATAGC
>CAJGDF010000239.1 GCA_904502105.1 uncultured Clostridia bacterium | reverse complement strand
CTTAAATGTACATTATATGAAATAGTAAAATATTTTACCAAATATAATATATCACCAAATCATATTTAAGTCAATAGTTTTATTGTTTTTTTAGAAAAAAAGAGCGACAATATGTCGCTCTTTAAATTTATTTTTTCATAACAACGTCTGACAGAGGATTATTGTACATTGCCTCCTCCATATTTCTATTAACAAGATGAGTATAAATCTGCGTGGTATTCAACTGTTCATGACCGAGAATATCTTTTAAAACCCTTACGTCAACCTTTCCGCTTTGATACATCAGGGTTGCAGCGGTGTGTCGAAGCTTATGCACCGAGTAACCTTTTGACCCGAGTCCCGACATATCAAGATATTTATTCACCATCCATTGAACGGTTTTAGGCGAAATTCTTTGCTGTCTTCCGCTTAGGAAAAAGGCATGCTCGGAAGTATGAATAAATCGCGGATCAAGGCGAATTCTTAAATAAGAGATAACCGCATCCTTTGCGGCATTATTAAGATAAATGATTCTTTCTTTATTTCCTTTACCACGAACCTTTACGTAGGTAATTTCACGGTCAAAGCTTTCAAGATTCAGACCGCAAAGCTCGGAAAGTCGCATGCCGGTATTTAAAAACAGGGAAATGATAGAATAATCTCTCTGTCGAGTTTTTGATTCCTTATCAGCATTTACAGTCTCAAGCAGGGAAACAGCCTCTTCAACACTTAGATATTTCGAAAGTGTTTTACTGTTTTTTAAGCTATCAATCGCTTCTGTAGGATTTTTATCTATCATATGCTTCTTCGTATAAAAATGTTTATACAAGGATTTTATAGAGCTGAGTTTTCTGTTTCTGGTCGTATTGTTATTTTCAAGTTCCGTTCTTGCAAAAGCTAAAAAATTAACCACAGTCTGCGTAGTCACGGCATTTACATCGTCAAGTGTAAGATGAGCAATGTTTATTTTCTCCATTTCATCTATAGGTATTTCATGGCTCGACTCGGTCATTATAATATATCTAAAGAAAGTACGCAGATCAAGGAGATATTCGCAAACGGTTTTTTCACTTTTACCTTCGATACCCGTGAGATAATTTGCATATTCCTGCAAAAAACGGGGAAACGTCTTGAATTCTTCGTTGCCGGCTCTGACACGTAAAGTAGACATATGCAAATTCTCCTTTCAAGTGTATATCTCTATTATACAAAATTTTTTCTTAATTTTATGAATATTTTGTAAACATTTCAATGTTTTCGATGAGATTATTCGGCAGAGAATAAATAATCTTCGGTTGCCATATATTCTCATAGGAGGTATTTATGAAGATATACGTATTTAATTTAGCAAGGCATAAGATTATAAAAATCACTGTATCAATGCTTTTAATTTTGACTGTTATATTATCAATGACCATAGGAATTACGACGAAAATATATGGCAGAAGCATTTTACAAGCAAATGCAGACGCTTTGCCGCAGGATAAAATCATAATACTCGATGCAGGTCATGGCGGCGAGGATCCGGGGGCTGTTGTTAATGGTGAAATCTACGAAAAAGATCTGAATTTACAGATAACTCTTGAAATAGGCAAAGCACTCGAAGAAAAAGGCTTTGTGGTAGTATACACGAGAACAGACGACAGACTTCTTTATAAAGAGGATGAAAACATTAAAGGTATCAGAAAAATATCCGACCTGAAAAATCGATGTAAAATCGCAGAACGATATCCTGATTCTATATTCGTAAGCATACATATGAATTCGTTTGGAAACAGTAAATATTCCGGTTTGCAAACATATTATTCCAAATCAAACGAGAAAAGCAAGCTGTTAGCCGATTCTGTTCAAAACAAAGTAATATCAGACCTGCAAAAAAACAATAACAGAACTACAAAACCCGGCAATAATATGTATTTACTTGAGAATATAGGCAACCCCGCCATTCTTATCGAGTGTGGATTTATGACCAACAAAGAGGAGTTAAAAAAACTTTCTGAAAAAGAATATCAAAAACAATTGAGTTTTTCAATAGTTTGTGGTATTATAGAATATATAGAAAAAATTTCGACTTAAAAAGGAAGTTAAAAATGAAGGGATCAAAGGTAATATTCGTCTGTCGCGAGTGCGGAACAACAAGTCCAAAATGGCTTGGCAAGTGTCCTGAATGCCAATCGTGGAACTCCTTTGACGAGGAAACAATAATTGAAAAATCGCAAAACAAAAGCATAAATCGAGGCAGAGTAGCAGAAACCGTAAATAAGGCAGAAAAATTCTCCGAGCTCGAGCTTCCTAAGTATATGCGAACCAATACAGGTATGGGCGAGCTTGACAGAGTGCTTGGCGGCGGTCTTGTTGATAGGTCTGCAGTTCTTCTTTCCGGTGAACCTGGCATAGGCAAGTCCACCTTACTGCTCCAGATCTGCTCCGAGCTTGGTAAAACTCGCAAGGTTCTTTACGTCTCGGGTGAGGAATCCAAGGGTCAGCTGAAGCTTCGTGCCGAAAGACTTGGCATTACAGGAGACTCTCTCTACCTGCTTACAGAAACCGATACCGACCTTATACTAGAGGAATGCGAGAGATTAAAGCCCGACGTCATCATTATCGACTCGGTGCAGACTCTTTCCAGTATGCGCTTCACGTCTGCTCCCGGTAGCATTACGCAGGTACGTGAAGGCGCGATGGCATTTATTAATTACGGAAAGAGCTGCGGCGCAGCCGTATTTCTCGTGGGCCACGTTAATAAAGAGGGTGGAATTTCAGGTCCCAAGATCCTCGAGCATATGGTAGATGCGGTGTTGTATTTCGAGGGTGAAAGAACAAATTCTTACCGTATTATTCGCGCTATCAAAAATCGCTACGGCTCAACAAACGAGATAGGTGTTTTTGAAATGGGAGACAAGGGACTTGTTGAGATCCCCAATCCCAGCGAGGTAGTAATGGCAGAACGCCCTAAGAATACCAGCGGCTCTTGCGCAGGATGCGTAATGCAGGGCACTCGTCCAATTATTTCCGAGATACAATCTCTTGTTGCAAAATCCGTGTATGCCAACGGAAAACGTACGGCAGACGGCTTTGATTACAACAGAATGTGTCTGCTTATTGCAGTTCTTGAAAAACGCATGGGCCTTAAATTCTATGAAAACGACGTTTACCTCAACGTTGCAGG
>CAJGDF010000238.1 GCA_904502105.1 uncultured Clostridia bacterium | reverse complement strand
CCGCAAAGATCAGTGACAGTAATAGGGATAACAATTTTTTAATTTTCATTTTTATTCTCCTTTTAGTTTATTCTCCGAAGCTGTTGATTTTTTCTTGTATCAGTTCCACAAATTTTCCGATGTGATACCCGTCGCAAACCGCATGGTGTACCTGGATCGAAAACGGTAAAAGCCGTTTGCCGTCCTGCTCGAAAAATTTACCCATTGTAAATATCGGAAGCAAAAATTTTCCTTCATCGTAAACATTAATATTAACCGACGTAAAACCAACCCATGGCAACATCGAAATATTAAAGGAGTTTTCCGGGGTTCCATCTTTGGGGGTGTATCTTGTTGAATTTGAATATTTCCCCGAGTCTTCCTCATAATTTTTGAGAAATTCTTTGTAGTCGTCTGAAAAATATGACCAGATGCCTGAAAAGTTTTTGTTCTGTTCGTTAAATACGGTATACATCGGATGCATACTGTCGTAAATTCCAAGGCCGTCTTTTCTTAACGATGTTCGGAATTCGGGCATTTCATTTACTGTTTTTGTTATGAGCCATATCATTGCAGGATAAAGGCGCTGCCCTTTTAAGTTTGTTATATCAAGATTTACCGTTACCGAATATGTGCATACAACTTCATTGATAAAATGCTCATAGAATTCTTTTCTTTCCCAGTTTTCTATATCAATCAGAGTAAACGACATTTGATTCCTCCTTTTTATTGTGTGAAATCATTATATCACAATTTATTCCGAAATTCAATATGTCAATGTATAAAATATGATGTTATGCAAATAATATCATAAAATTAATCGGTGTACGTACGGAAAGGAAGCTGATGCTTTAACAATGAGATCAGAAGATTACGGAAAGCTTGTTGAAGAAAAAACGCCGAATTCACCAATCGTTAAGGATTGTTTTATCGCTTTTGTTGTCGGTGGTGCGATATGCTGTCTCGGACAAGGCATAAAAGATATAATCACGATGCTTTTTGACCTTGACAAAGAATCTGCAGGTACATGGACAACCATTATTCTCGTCTTTTTAAGTGCGCTTTTTACGGGTATCGGATGGTATGATAAGCTTGCAAAACATGCAGGTGCGGGTACTCTCGTTCCCGTTACGGGGTTTGCGAATGCTATGGCTTCACCTGCGATCGAGTTCAAAAAAGAGGGACTTGTTCTCGGCATAGGTCCAAAACTTTTTGCGGTTGCGGGCTCGGTTATCGTTTACGGAACGGTGGCATCGTTTTTTTACGGTATTATATATTATGTTGTCACAACATTCTTTTTGTAAAGGCAAGGGTGGATTTATGTCTAAAAAAATCGGATCGGGAACATACGTTATGTCTTCTCCTGTAAAAATAACGTGCTTTGATGCGGTCGTCGGACAAAAAGAACACGACGGTCCGCTCGGAAAATACTTTAACAATTGGTCGGATGATGAATATTTCGGTCAGGATTCTTTCGAAAAAGCGGAAACGTATATTCAAAAGGAGGCGATAAACCGTGTTATTGAAAAATCGGGCTTTTCCGCAAAAGATATTGACTTCGTCTTTGCGGGCGATCTGCTCAATCAGTGCGCTGGCTCGAACTTTTGCGTTCGTGATATTGCTGTGCAGTTTTTTGGGCTTTACGGAGCGTGTTCTACAATGGCTGAAGCGATGATACTTGCTTCAATGGTTATAGACGGCGGATTTGCTGAACGTTCGATCGCTCTTACAAGCTCTCATTTCTGTTCGGCTGAACGTCAGTTCAGGTTTCCTCTTGAATACGGGGCACAAAGACCGCCTGCCGCTCAGTGGACTGTTACGGGAGCAGGCTGTGTACTTCTTGAACGTGAAACGGATAAACCGTCCGTTTCTATTGAAAAAGTGACGCCGGGGGCTGTTGTTGATATGTCGGTTTCGGATCTTGCAAATATGGGGGCCGCAATGGCACCGGCGGCCGCACTTACGTTAAAACGGTATTTTGACGATACGGTCACCTCTCCTGCGGATTATGACCTGATCGTTACAGGAGATCTCGGGCTTGTCGGCTCTGACCTGCTCCGTGAACTTCTTTTAAGGGATAATATTTCTCTTGGCAGTAATTATAACGATTGCGGTGTGATGATCTACGATACCGCGGTCCAGGATGTTCATTCGGGCGGATCGGGATGCGGTTGCTCTGCAAGCGTTCTTTGCGGATATATCTTGCCCGAAATGCTGAAAAAAACATATCGAAATGTTTTGTTTGTAACAACAGGCGCACTGATGAGCCCGACAAGCAGTCTTCAGGGCGAATCGATCCCCGGTATAGCGCATCTTGTTAATTTGAAGGTTCAGGCGGAATAAGTATGGAATATTTATCTTCATTTTTGGTTGGCGGTACACTTTGCCTTATAGGTCAGTTGATAATTGAAAAAACAAAGCTTACTCCTGCGCGTATTCTTGTCGGTTATGTTATTGCGGGGGTCGTTCTTTCTGCTTTGGGGCTGTACGAACATCTGCTTGATATCGGAGCATCCGGTGCCTCTGTTCCTTTGACGGGATTTGGGCATATCCTTGCAAAAGCCACGCGTGAGGCGATAGATAAAGATGGGCTTATCGGGATTTTTACAGGCAGTCTTATGGGTGCGGCGGGCGGTATAGAATCTGCGGTAATATTCAGTTGGCTTGCGGCACTTGTTTTTAAAGCAAAGAAAAAATGATTTTAAAAGACAGGTTTTCTGTCTTTTTTTCTTGACTTTGTCGTATTGTTGATGTATAATTAAAGAAAATACATTCAAAGGAGAATGTTATGAAAACAATACCTTTTGATCATATAAAAGTAACATCCGGTTATTTGGCCGATAAACAAAAATTAAACAGAGAAACAACTATATATTCTGTTTATGACCGTTTTGACGAGTCGGGCCGTGTTAAGGCTTTTGAGTTTAAATACGATAAAAATGATCCAAACTCCATTCAACCTCATATTTTCTGGGACAGTGATATCGCAAAATGGATCGAATCCGTTGCGTACATAATAAAAAACGATCCCGATTACGACCGTTCTCTTGTGGAAAAAGCTGATGCTATAATTGATAATATCAAAAAAAATCAGGGTGATGACGGCTATTTCAATATTTATTTTACGGTCGTTGAACCCGAAAACCGCTTTACAAACCGCGACTGGCATGAGCTTTACTG
>CAJGDF010000237.1 GCA_904502105.1 uncultured Clostridia bacterium | reverse complement strand
TTCTTTGGGAAGCTTGAGGGAGAAGCCTGCGAAGTTAACGAGCATATCTTCGCCTCTCTTTGTGAGTTTAGCTTCGATGAAGTTCATCTGGGGAGAACCGATAAAGCCGGCAACGAAGAGGTTGCAGGGTTCATCATAAAGGTTCTGAGGTGTATCACACTGCTGAATGAAGCCGTCTTTCATAACAACGATACGGTCGCCCATTGTCATAGCTTCAGTCTGGTCATGAGTAACGTAGATAAATGTTGTACCGAGCTTGAGGTGAAGTTTAGAAATTTCTGTTCTCATCTGAGCACGGAGTTTAGCGTCAAGGTTTGAGAGAGGTTCGTCAAGAAGGAATACTTTAGGTTCACGAACGATTGCACGACCGAGAGCAACACGCTGTCTCTGACCACCGGAAAGAGCCTTGGGACGTCTGTCAAGAAGGTGAGAGATGTCGAGGATTCTTGCAGCTTCGTCGACTCGACGTTTGATTTCTTCTTTGGAAACTTTACGAAGTTTAAGACCGAATGCCATGTTTTCGAAAACGGTCATATGGGGATAAAGAGCGTAGTTCTGGAAAACCATCGCGATATCTCTGTCTTTGGGAGCGATATCGTTAACGAGACGTTCATCGATGTAAAGTTCGCCTTCGCTGATTTCTTCGAGACCTGCGATCATACGAAGAGTGGTAGACTTACCGCAACCGGAAGGACCTACGAGAATGATGAACTCTTTATCTTTGATTTTAAGGTTAAAGTCAGTAACAGCACGAACGCCGCCCTGGTAAACCTTACCAATGTTCTTTAATACTAATCCTGCCACAGTGTAAAACCTCCGTTTTATATGATTAAGATTATTATAATTATAACAAGTATTACTTATCTTGCTATGTTATTATACCACATTTTTTTGATTTTGAAAAGATGCATAGTAAACCAAAAACAAGTATGCTTTTTGTGTATTTTGCACATATAACATTATCAGTGTACCATTTCGAGGACACTCAACCAAAGTTTTCTTCAAAATCATTGATAATAGACAAGAAAAATTCGAATATGCCGAAAATCAGCCTTCTATTTCTTTTTCTATCATATTTGCGCGCTTTGTACAGGTGAGCATTGCGTCTGCCAAAGCCTGTTCAAATCCGCGTTTTTCGAGATAATCAACGGCTTTTATAGTAGTTCCGTTGGGTGTGCAGACATCAGAGATCATTTTTGAGATATCTTCGTTTGAAGAATCGAGCATATGCGCTGCACCGAGGATCGTCTGAACAGCAAGTCTGCGCGCGGTATCCTCGTCAATACCCTGATTTTTGGCACCGTCCATCATAGCTCTTGCGAGCATGTAAACGTAAACAGGGGAAGAAGAGTTGAGAGAAATTACTTCGTTCATTCTGTCTTCGGGAAGGATCTCGACCACACCGATATTTTCGAGCATTTCACGGACAGCTGTAAGCTCGCTGTAGGTTACGGGCATATCGTAAGAAAGTGCGGTAGCACCGAGACAAAGCTGAGAAGCGGTGTTGGGCATGATTCTTACGACCTTACATTCGTGGCGGGTAAACTTCTTGATAAAGCTGATGGAAACACCTGCCGCAACAGAAATAAGAACGTTGCCCACTGTTATAACGGGAGCGATCTTTTTGAGAACAGAAACGAGATCGGCGGGACGAACTGCAAGAAAAACAAACGTGGAATTTGTAACTACTTCCAATTCGGAAGAAGCAACTTTGAAGCCTGCCTGTCTGTAGTTTTCCAATTTAGCCGCATCTGTATCGTAAATAAGCATATCGCGCTTATCGTATGCGCCTGAGCCTACCAATCCGAAGATGAGCGCCTTTGCCATATGACCTGCGCCAATAAATCCGATTTTAAAATTCATCGGTTAAACCTCCTTGATTCTGACGGTTCTGATTTTATATTTTCAAATTACTTTTATTTAAATGTTGCCTGGTTAAAGAAGTCTGCAAGGCTTCGTTCAACTACCTGCATGATAACGATATCGGGCTTTTTGCTGAGGATATCGTCCTTGTTAAAGCCGAGAGTCCAGTTAAATGTAGCCTCGGAAAAGCTGTCTGTGATAAACGGAACGAGAGCTATGCCGAAAGAGTCACGGATAACGTAAACGGACGGAGCATCCGCAACATTGGGGTTTTCAAAAGAACAGTAGTCTGTCTTATCTCTGTATCCGTTTTCGTGAATATACGCATGGATAAACTCGCCGTAAGGTCCGCTGTCTTTACGGTATGTCATTGTAGCCTTAAGCTGATTTTTGAGAGTGTACACGGGACCCTGTTCGGTTATTGTGTCATACCAGCCGAGATAATATGCCTCGTCCTTCATATAAGAATCGAAATAATCGATCTGATAATCGTCTTTTGTATAAGTGACGGCATTCGGAAAATCCTTTGATACCGCTTCCATTATCTGGGTATACGCAGCAAAGCCGCCGTGGTTATTCCAGTGAGTATCGAGCTTGTAATAAAGATTTTCATCGGGATACTGCTCTTTTGCGGCAAAAAGACCTTTTCTGCAGTCTATAACATTAAGCTCGGTATTTTCGGAAAGATAATTGAGGATAACGTCAAGAGTGCGATTCTCAGCCATTTCAACGCCTTCGGTCGCCATGTATTCGGGATAAACGGAATTTTTGTTGGGTGTTACAACAAAATAAAGTTTAATACCGTTTTCTTCACAGAAATTAAGACGCTCTATGAGCTTTTTGGAGAGGAAGTTGAGGCGGTTATCGCTGTAAGTACATTCTTCGGTGTAATCCTTTATCGTGCCGCCGTAGAACATCCAGCCGTCGTGACCGACATAAACGTTCTGAGCAACAAGACCGGGAACGATATCTTCGAAATCTACCTTGGGCTTGTTATAATCGGCATTCCAGTCGGGTTCTTCGTCAACTATCTTGAGAGGGATCGCTTCAAGACGAACCTCTTCAACAGCTTCTTCAACCTCATTCTCCGTTACCTCCGGGATCTCTTCAACAACATTTTCATCTGTGTTGTTTTCGGACTCGGTTGTCTGAACGGCTTCATCGGAAGGCTCTTCTGTGGTTTCGGGGAGATCTTCAACGGAATTTTCGGGGATGCTATCTTCCGAAACGGAATCGGGTGTTTCGTCCTTTACGACTTCATCCGAAGAACATGCTGCAATAAATAAAAGCATACACATCA
>CAJGDF010000236.1 GCA_904502105.1 uncultured Clostridia bacterium | reverse complement strand
TGTTACCATCAATATGCCAAGAATTGCTTATCTTGCAAAGGATGAGGCTGATTTCTATTCAAGACTTGATAGACTTATGGATATCTCGGCTCGTTCATTAAAGGTTAAGCGTACCGTTATCACCAAGCTTCTTGATTCCGGTCTCTATCCTTACACAAAGAGATACCTCGGCACATTCAACAACCACTTCTCCACAATCGGTCTTGTTGGTATGAACGAAGCTTGTCTTAACGCAAAATGGCTCGGCAAAGATATCTCCGATGAAGCTTCTCTTCAGTTCACAAAAGATGTTCTTAACCATATGCGTGAACGTCTCTCCGACTATCAGGAACAGTACGGTGACCTTTACAACCTTGAAGCAACACCTGCCGAATCCACTTCTTTCCGTCTTGCAAAACACGATATTGCTCGTTATCCCAACATTATCACTGCAACCGAAAAAGAAAACTCTCCTTATTATACCAACTCTTCTCATCTTCCTGTCGGTTATACCGATGATATTTTCGAGGCTCTCGATGTTCAGGATGAACTTCAGACTCTCTATACTTCCGGTACTGTATTCCATGCATTCCTCGGTGAAAAGCTCCCCGACTGGAAGGCTGCAGCCGCTCTTGTCCGTAAGATAGCTGAAAATTATAAGCTTCCTTACTATACTCTTTCTCCCACATATTCCGTATGTAAAAACCACGGCTATATCGCAGGCGAAACATATACCTGTCCTCATTGCGGTGAAAAGACAGAGGTTTACAGCCGAATCACCGGTTACTACCGTCCCGTTCAGGCTTGGAATGACGGTAAAACTCAGGAATTTGCTGAAAGAAAGACATACAACATCGCAACTTCCCGCCTCAAGAGCGAAGGCAGAATGCCGAGAGTTGTCTCAAACGATAAAAAATATTATCTCTTCACAACCAAGACATGTCCCAACTGCAAAATGGCAAAAACATTCCTTGACGGCGCAGGCATAAATTACGAGGTTATCGATGCTGAAGAAAATATCGAGCTTGTTAAGAAGTACGGTATCCGTCAGGCTCCCACTCTTGTTGTTGCTGACGGCGAAACAGCCGAAACTTATGTAAATGCTTCAAATATCAAGAAATTTGTTGGCTAATAACTGAATACAGATCCTCCCGAACTTTTCGGGAGGATTTTTACAATAGATTGAGGAAACATAAATGATTCTTTCTCTTTTTCTGACCTTTTTTAAAATAGGTCTTTTTACGTTTGGCGGCGGTTACGCGATGATCGCTCATATAAAAGAAACGGTGGTTGATGAAAAGCACTGGACCGACGATGAAGAACTTTCCGAAATAATCGCGGTCGCAGAGTCAACCCCCGGACCGATAGCAATAAATCTTGCAACGTATGTCGGTTATAAAAAGGCAGGGGTTTTGGGCAGTGCGGCGGCAACCGCAGGAGTTGTTATTCCCGCATTCATCATAATGTTCATCATTTCTCTGTTTCTTGATGCGGTTATGGATAATAAGATCGTTTCTTATGCTTTCGAAGGCATAAAATGCGCAGTTGCTTTTCTGATACTCAACGCAGGTACTAAAATGCTGAAGAGTATGAAAAAAACACCGTTTGCAATTACTCTTTTTATCCTTTCTCTTCTGCTTCTGCTGATTCTTGACTTTTTATCCGTTTCGTTCAGCTCTCTTATTTTCATTGTTTGCGGCGGTATCCTCGGTATTTGTTATTTTGTTTTAACAAAAGCAAGGAAAGGGGATAAAAGATGATTTACCTGACATTGTTTTTGGAGTTTTTCAAAATCGGTCTTTTTTGCTTTGGCGGCGCTTTCGGAATGATTCCGATAATCAAAGACGTCGTTTTGAAATATGAATGGATGACCGAAACCGATTTTTACAGTTTTTTAGGTGTTTGTGAATCAACCCCGGGCCCGATTGCCGTAAATCTTGCAACTTATATCGGGTCAACCAAGGCAGGGCTCCTCGGCAGTTTGCTTGCTGTTTTGGGCGTGGTTTTGCCGTCGTTTATCGTTATTTTGCTTATCGCTTCCGTACTCAAAAACTTTACCGAAAATAAGTATTTTAAGGCGGTCATGTCGGGAATAAAGCCTGTTGTTGTGGCTCTTATTCTTTTTACGGGCATTACTTTTCTTCTCGAAACAGTTGGGGTATCTTACGGTAATGTTGATATCTCAGCAGTTGTTTTGTTCGGTTTAACGGTTGGTATACATCTGTTTTTTACCCGTATTTTGAAAAAGAAACTTTCATCTGTATTCCTTATTCTTATTTCTGCCGCGCTCGGAATTGCTGTAGGTATGCTTGAAGAAATACTGTTTATATGAATTATTATCAGTAAAATGCCGCCGCGGATATTGACAAAGTAATTTGTATAATGTATAATCTATTTATAAATAAATTTTTGAAAGAATTGAGAATATGTACGATATTATCGTTATAGGTGCAGGCCCCGCAGGCCTTACCGCCGCAATATATGCCGCTCGTGCGGGAAAAAAGGTTCTTGTTTATGAAAAAGAGGGCATCGGCGGTCAGATAGCATTCTCTCCGAGAGTTGAAAATTACCCTGGTATACGCTCTGTTTCCGGCGCTGAATTCTCCGATAACCTTTATGAACAGGCGCTGTCTTTCGGTGTAGAGATCGAACTTGATGCTGTTGTGTCAATAGAGGATCTCGGCGATTCTAAAGCCGTCATTACGGAAAGCGGCAGAGAACAGTGTAAAAAACTCATTATCGCAACAGGTGTTCAGCACCGTAAACTCGGCCTTCCCGAAGAAGACGATTTTGTTGGCAGAGGTGTTTCTTATTGTGCTGTCTGTGACGGTGCATTCTTTAAAAATACAGATGTTGCCGTTGTTGGGGGCGGTAATGCCGCACTCAGAAGCGCTCAGCTTCTTGCCGGTATATGTAAAAAAGTTTACCTCATACACAGGCGAAATGAATTCCGCGGAGAAAAGATGATCGCAGACGATCTTGTTTCTCTCGGAAATGTTGAGTTTGTTCTCGATTCGGTCGTTTCGGGTCTTATCGGTGATGGAGATCTTTCTTCCGTTGAAGTTGAAAATACTGTTTCTAACGTTAAAACTAAACTTGACGTCTCGGCACTTTTTGTATGTGTCGGTCAGATTCCGTCAAATGAGATTTTTAAGGACATTATCTCTCTTGATGAAAACGGATAC
>CAJGDF010000235.1 GCA_904502105.1 uncultured Clostridia bacterium | reverse complement strand
ATGCGGTCAAAAATAACGATAGTGGCATTGATGGAGTAGCCGAGGATCGTTAAAACAGCGGCAATAAAGGGCAGATTGATCTGAACGCCGAAGATAAGATTAAAGATTATCATCATTGAGATATCGTGAAGGAGAGCAACAACTGCGGCAATACCCGAATAAAGGTCAAAGCGGAACGAAATATAGACGAGCATCAGAACAGCCGCGATAGACGTTGCAAGAAAAGCGCTTTTAAGAAGATCGGCAGCGGCTGCGGGGCCTACACTGTCGGAAGAGAGGAGCCATTCGATCTTTGAAGCGTCAACATTTTCATCGGGGTTTTCGTCGGAAGAGAACGGAAGCGAAAATTCTTCTGCAATAAAAGAAAGGATCGCGCGTCTGTCATCATTTTTATTGGTATTGCATTTAACGGTGATAATATCCGTTGAATTAAGAACGGATGTATCGACGGAAGCGACGGTCGTTTTCTGAACGAGAGACGGAGTTTCGCCCGTTACCTGTTTAACGATAGACTCAACGGTTTTAAGATCGTCGGGAGAGACATCGCGTTTGATAGAGAGGTTAAAAACAGTGCCGCCCGTAAAATCTATGCCCCATCGAAGGCCGATATCGGGATTATCCTTAAAAACATACGACATTATCATTCCGAATATACCGATAAAAATAATAATAGCCGCACAGATAGAGATGGGTAATCTTTTGGAAGTTATGGAAAGTTTATTCATTTTCATTTCCTCCGTTTGTTTTAGCGGCGAGGCTGCGAAGTGCCGCTTTTTTTCTTGAAAGGCCGTAAAGCACGGGGTTTTTAACGCCGAACACAACGAGAGAGCGAAGCAGGTATTTTGTTACGACAACGGCGGTAAACATCGAGCAGATAACACCGATAAGAAGCGTTACCGCAAAGCCCTGGATAGTGCCCTTGCCGAAGATCATAAGAACGACGGCCGCAATGACGGTGGTGATGTTCGAGTCGATAATAGCAAGAAGCGCCTTATCGAAGCCCGAAGCAACAGCGCCTGCAGTGCTTTTGCCTGCAACGAGCTCTTCCTTGATACGTTCAAATATAATAACGTTTGCATCGACAGCCATACCGATGGAGAGGATAACGCCTGCGATACCGGGAAGAGAGAGGTTTATTTTAAAGACAGCGCAGACGAGCCCTACAATGGATACGTAAAAAACGAGAGCGACACCGGAAACAACGCCGGGAAGTCTGTAAAGCGTGATCATAAGAACGATAACAACTATAATACCGAGAAGCGCGGCAATAAGGCTTGATTCAAGAGCACCGTCGCCGAGAGTGGGGCCGATGGAGCGCTGTTCGATAGCCTCAAGGGAGAACGGGAGCGCGCCTGCGGAGATAACTGCGGCATATTCGACAGCCTGCTCCTGAGTTGAGGTAGTGATAACACATTCGGTATCGTTGATCTGTGTTTTAACATACGGACGCGCGATCTCGGTTTCGTCAAGAACGATAGCGATATAATTTTTATTTGAGGGCTGTGTTGACATACGGAGCGTTGCTTCCGAAAAACGGTCAACGGCAGCGGAAGAGATCTTCATCATAACGAGGAACGAGTTATCCTGAGAATCGTAGCCTGCGGATGCGCTGACGATATCTTTACCTGTTAAAACGATCTCGCCGTCGGATGTTATAAACGAAAGCTCTGCGGTCTGACCGAGAACATCAATGGCATCTTCGGGGCTTGAAATACCGGGGATCTCAACCGTGACCCCTATGTCGCCTGTTCTGTAGACGTTAGCCTCGGTGTAGCCGAGATTTGTGAGTCTTTTACGCATAACTTCAACGACGGATGAAAGATCTGCGTCAACGTCGCCTTCATAGGAGTCGTCAATTACGGGTTCAAAGGTAATTGATGCGCCGCCGTCGAGGTCAAGGCCTCTGCGGATACCTGCGCCGTCGGTGTAAAGGCCGAGCTTGGGAGGAATATTGAACGAGCCGACTGTTAAACCCGCAAAGCAGACATAAATAAACAGCGTCATTATTGCGGCAAGGACACAGCAGCCGATAATTCTCTTTTTCATTTTTTGAAAAATTCACTTTCTTTCTTATTTTAATATTTGGATATTATAGCACTAACATCAAAAAAAGTCAAGTAAATGCTTGACATACCGTTTTTATTATGATATTATTAAAAAAAACATGAAGGGATTTTTCAGAAATGACTTCAAGACAAAGAATACTCAACGCCATCACGGGCAAAGAGATCGACAGAGTTCCCTGGTCTCCGTTTTTGGCATATTATTGGCAGTACGTACCCAAAGATATCCAGGCTATGGGCGAATTTGAATATATGAAAAAGATGGGTGCGGACCCGTTGATGCGCGGTTTTCATCTTCTTTTCAGAATTGAGCAGAAAAATACCGAATACAAAGTAAAGCAGGAAGGCAACAAGAAATACGAAACTATCGTTACCCCTGTTGGCGAGCTTCACCAGATAAGAACGTATTCTCCCGATGCGGACACGTGGTTCCTGACAGGTCACGGTGTAAGCGAAGAAGAGGATTTCAAGGTTCTTCAGTACATTTACGAAAACATGGTCGTTTACCCGAACCAACAGCCGTTTGAGGACGGTAAAAAGATGCTCGGAGAAGACGGTGTGGGTGCGCCCTGCATCGGTATAGCCTCAAAGACCGCATTTCAGGATCTTGTTGAACATTGGTGCGGAACCGAAGCATTGACATATGCGCTTTACGATTTCCCGGAAGTTGTTGAAGAATGTCTGGAGGTTATGAAAGCAAGAGACAGAGAAACCGTTAAATATTCTCTTGATTCTTCCGCACAGCTCTTCAATTTCTATGAAGACAGCTCAACAACGAACATCAGCCCCGCAATGTTTGAAAAATACACTCTCCCCGAGATCAACGAATGGGGCGACATGATCCACAAAGAGGGCAGACTGTTAATGCACCACGCCTGCGGTCACTTAAAAGACCTCATGCCGCACATTGCAGGGTCTAACATAGACGTTCTCGAATCTATATCCCCGCCCCCGACAGGCAATATCTCGATCGCGGACGCATCAAAGATCCTGCCCGATCATATTGCGATCATCGGCGGTATCGAGCCGACCTTCTTTGAGACCTGCACTCTTGACGAGCTTGAAAAGTGTGTAACAGATCTTCTCACCGTAATGAAAGGCAAGCGTT
>CAJGDF010000234.1 GCA_904502105.1 uncultured Clostridia bacterium | reverse complement strand
GTTAGAACCCTGCTCGGAAAGCTGAGTTTCATATCCGTCTGGCAGTCTTCTTATAAAACTATCTGCATTTGCCATTTTTGCAGCTTCATAGATTTCTTCGTCAGTTGCATCAAGTCGTCCGAAACGAATATTATCCTTGATTGTACCCGTAAAAAGTACAGTATCCTGTAAAACAATACCGATACAGCTTCTGAGTCCCTTTTTAGGTAATTCCATTATATTTTCGCCGTCAAGGAGGATCTCACCTTCATTGATATCATAAAAACGTGTTATAAGGTTAACAACCGTTGTCTTACCGGCACCTGTAGGTCCGACAAGAGCGATCTTTTGTCCCGCTTTTACATTAATTGAAAAATCTTTAAGTACAAGCTTATCGGAATTATATCCAAAATCAACGTTTCTGAACACAACATCGCCTTTAACATTTTCGGAATCAAAAGGTTTATCGGCAAAATCATCGGTTTCGGGAGTCTGATCCATAACATCAAATACACGTTCTGCACTTGAAAGAGCTGATTGGATTGTACTGTACTGGTTTGCAATTTCATTTATAGGACGAGTGAATTGTTTTGAGTATTGAACAAATGCCTGAATAACACCGATTGAGATTTTACCCTTACTTGCAAGTATACCGCCTGAGATCGCAACAAGAACAAAACCTATATTACCTATAACATTCATTACGGGGCCGATCGTTCCGCCGTAGATCTGTGCTTTAATACTGTTTTTACGTAAATCCTTATTGATTTCATCAAATTCATCGACAACAATATTGGTTCTGGAGAAAGCTTCAACAGTTTTTTGACCTGTTATCATTTCTTCAATATGACCATTTAATCTACCGAGAGCTTCCTGTTGTTTTTTAAACAAAACACGACTCTTTTTAATTATCGATCTTGATACAAAAAGAACGAGAGGAAGAACAAGAAGAGCAACCACGGTCATTATCGGGCTGTAATAAAGCATCATAACAAGCGCACCGCAAACAGTAATAATACTTGAAATGATTGAGGTTACTGTTTGAGAAAGCGCATTTGAAACGTTGTCGATATCGTTAGTCAAACGGCTCATAAGTTCGCCATGGGTGTTTGTATCAAAATATTTTACGGGAAGCTTTGACATTTTGGAAAACATATCACTTCTGAGAATTCTGACTGTTTTTTGTGAAAGTCCCGCCCCTATCCAGCTCTGTAAAAAATTGAATACAACACCGATCATATAAACGCAGCCCATTCCCGTAAGAGCAGCAATAAGTCCGTTAAAATCAACAGAGGGATTTTCTGATGTAATAGCAATACAGTCGATAGCAACCTTTTGGAATACAGGTGCGGCAAGCATTGTTAATGCGCTTAAAACGACAAGAATAATGAGTGCAACAAGCATATATTTACTTGCACCGAGATATTTGACAAGACGTACAAGTGTTTTTTTACTGTTTTTCGGTTTTTCAACATGCATCGGGCCTCCCGGACCTCCGGGGCCTCTCATGCCGGGACCCGGCATCTGACGCGGTGCAGAATTATTCATATTTTTATTCTCAGACATTTTCAACACCTCCCTGTCCTACCTGTGAATCATAGATATCTTTATAGATATCACTTGTTTTGAGAAGTTCGTCATGTGTTCCGACTGCAACTATCTCGCCTTTATCAAGAACAACTATTCTGTCAGCATACATTACAGAAGAAATTCTTTGAGCAATAATAAGAGATGTCATACCTTTCATTTTTGCTTTGAGTGCATTCTGAAGACGTGCTTCTGTACCCATATCAAGTGCAGAAGTTGAGTCGTCAAGAATAAGGATCTTAGGCTTTTTAAGAACTGCTCTTGAGATTGAAAGGCGCTGTTTCTGTCCACCTGAAAGTGTTAAGCCTCTTTGACCGAGCATTGTGGAATAGCCGTCTGTAAAAGATGAAATATAATCATCAGCCTGAGCGGTTTTTGCGGCATCTATAGCTTCTTCATCAGTAGCGTTGGGATTACCCCATTTAATATTTTCCATAATGGTTCCGCTGAAAAGAACTGCTTCCTGAAGAACCATACCTATATGTTCTCGAAGTTTTTCTTTGTTGTATTCTTTAACATTAACTCCGTCAACAAGAACCTCGCCCTCGGTTGCATCGTAAAAACGAGGAATAAGGTTAACAAGAGAGCTTTTACCCGACCCTGTTGAACCGAGAAAAGCAATTGTTTCACCTGAATTTATCTTTAAATTAACATTTTTTATAACAGGTTCGCCAACAGCAAAGGGATATTTAAAAGTAACGTTTTTAAATTCAATATTTCCGCTTTTAACTTCAGCATCGCTGTCACCGGATACAACTGAAGGATCGGTTGTCATAACAGCTTTAATACGATCGTATGAAGCTTTACCTCTTGAAATAGACATAAACATCATAGACATCATCATCATACTCATAAGAATCTGGCTCATATAAGTTACGACTGCCATAACAGCACCGACATCCATAACATTTGCATCGACCTGAAGAGCACCGACAAAAATAACAGCGATCGTGGTACCGTTCATAATAAGCATCATTATAGGAGAGATAAGAGCCATCAAACGAGCAACCGTAAGAGTTGTTTTTGAGAGATCATAGTTTGCATCTTCAAATTTTGCTGCTTCAAAGTCTTCTCTGACATATGCTTTTACAACGCGTACACCTGAAAGATTTTCCTGCATTATACCATTAAGTTTATCGATCTTTTCCTGTACTTTTGTAAAAAAAGGATTGGCATTCTTTATAATAAGAAGGACAAGAACGATCATAATGGGAAGAGTTACAAGTAAAATAAGACCAAATTTTAAATTAATTGAAAGAGCCATAATAATACCGCCGAAGCAAAGCATCGGTGTACGTACAAACATACGAAGAGCCATCATAACAAGATTCTGAAGCTGTGTAACGTCATTTGTTGTTCTTGTTACAAGGGAGCCTGTTGTAAACTTATCGGTTTCGGCAATTGTAAAACTGCTTATTTTCCTGAACACATCAGCTCGAAGATCCGCACCGAAATTCTGAGATGCCTTCGAAGAGAAATATGTACAGCCGATACCACCGACCATACCGATCAGAGCGCATACGAGCATTTTTATGCTTGTTTTAATGATCAAGCCCATATCTGAGGCAATCTCCCCTGCTTCGTTAACAGCAAGAATACCGTCATCGACAATTACAGACATAAGGGTGGGCTGTTGAAGGT
>CAJGDF010000233.1 GCA_904502105.1 uncultured Clostridia bacterium | reverse complement strand
TTAAGAAGGTATCATTTTATGAAAAAATTGATTTCATGTATTCTTCTTGTTCTTATGGTGTTCAGCATATGTTCCTGTGCGCAGCAAGGCGAAGAAGAATTTACTTTGGACCTTGACGGACTTATGGGAGACCGATCCAAGACCGATATGGACGGCTATGAATGCATCATAATGCAGAATCACATGGCTGAAAGTGAAACAAGCTTATTCTCCTACCCCACCGATACTCTTATGTCTGACCTTCTTCTTGACAGAATCAAGCAAATTCAGGAAGAATATAACTGTATAATAACTGTTAAAACAGACGGAACTATTCGCCTCGACAGCGTTTCCCCGATAATGATGAGCGGTGGATATGTAAGTGATGTTACTTTTACATCCGGTCCGACCGCGTTTATCAAAGCAGGTTTTTACCATCGTCTCGACTCCGTTGAGGAATATCTTGACTACAGAAACGCAGCAAAAGTCGGTACAGTAGGTCTTCTTGAACAAGGTCTCAAGGACGGTATTCCTTACGCTGTTACACCCGCGGCATGGCCCGGAAAACAGACTGTTACATCATTCGGCGTATTTGTTGTAAACGAAAATCTTATTTCACGTTTCGGTAAAGTTGACCCCCGTGACTACGTTGAAAACGGAGAATGGACATGGGACACCTTTGAAAAATGTCTTGTTGATTACCAGATCGATGACAGCTCCATTCAGGCAAATGCAGTTAACGTTACATGGTCAATTATGGACTTTGCAATGATGAACGGTGCGGACTACGTTAAAGTTGATGATGACGGAAATGTTATTCCCGCAATGGATTCAGTTGAATTTATCGAAACATTCGACTGGTGTTCAAGAATATTCACACAGTACGAAGACTCAGTTACTTTCCTTGGTCACGACCAGATGCTTTCCGCTTTGTTCGGTGAAGAAGTCGTTATGGCTCAGACCGCGATAGATCATATCATCAGATTTATCAGCTATGAAATGGGCAACTACGGCGTTGTTCCCATGCCTTGCGGCCCGAGAGGAACATACGGCGAATGGTCAAACGCACATTCCGAAAACGTAAGCTTCGGCATTATGGTCAATGCAAAAGAGCCCGAAGCCTCCGCTATGATAATAAACAAATTGCTCGATCCGTTTGAAGGTTATGAATCCGAAGAATCGCTCAAAGAATATATGTCTGAATTCTTCTACGATGACCGCGATTTGGATCTTTTGCTCAACTTCTACAATCACAGCCGTTGGAACTACGTTGACTTCGGTCTTTGGGATTACTTTACAAACGCTACTTCTCTTGCTCAGAAAGGCACTTCCGGTACGGAAATATCCGAAAAACATGCTGAAAAGTATAATGCAATTGTTGAAGAATACGTTATCCCCAACTTTGAATTAATGCAGCATTTCAATCCTGAAAAATAATAATCATCATAAAAGCAGACCTTTAACCGAGGTCTGCTTTTTGTTGACAAAAGCTGATCCATATGATATAATTATTTCAAAAAAAAGAAAGCGGTATTAAGACATGAAAAAAATCATCTCATGCATTATTGTTATTTTAACAGTTTTCAGCATTTGTTCCTGCGGAGCTCAGGAAGAAGAGGTATTCGATCTTGATCTCGGAGGAACAAACAGCGACGGAACAATCGACCTTGACGGATACGAATTTTCCATAATGCAGGCAGACCTTGTTGAGGGTGACGGTGCGGGTATTTTCTCTTATCCCGACAACACATTTATGTCAGATGCAATTCTCGACAGATTCAAAGAGATCTCCACGGAATGGAACTGCACAATAACAGTTAAAAACGACAATTCCGACAGACTTAACTCTCTTACGCCCATTCTTGCAAGCGGAACATATGCTCACGAAGCTATTTATGTTTCCGGACCTACAACCTTCTCGTCAGCAGGATTCTTATATCCGCTGAGTGTTTTATCCGAATATATTGATTATACCGATTCAAAAAAATACGGCGGCCCCGGTATCGTAGAACAAGGTCTTTTCAACGGCGAAATATACACAGTAAGTCCGATAGCTTGGCCAGGCAAACAGATGTTAACATCATACGGTGTGTTTGCGGTTAACGAAAACCTCATTCTCCGCTACGGTAAAACCGATCCGCGTGATTATATCGAAAACGGCGAATGGACCTGGGACAATTTCGGAGAGATAATCCGACAGTATGAAATTGATGACGGTGAAGTTAAAGCAAAGGCGTTAAACATAACATGGTCGCTTATCAACTTTGCCATGATGAACGGAATGGATTATGTTGAGGTTCAGGATAACGGTACCGTTATTCCCAAGATAGATTCAAAAGCCGTTGCAGACACATTAGACTGGTGCTCAGATCTTTTCACAACCTACTCCGACTGCATCACCTTTGATGACCATTGGGCAATGCTTCCGAAATTCCTCAACGATGAAATCGTTATAACACAGACCGCCGTTGACCACATTCTCCGATTTATGAGCTATGATATGGATAATTACGGCGTAATTCCTATGCCCTGCGGTCCGAACGGAACATACGGCGAATGGGCAAATGCATATACAGAATACATATGCTTCGGTATTCTCGTGAACGCAAAACAACCCGAAGCTGCCGCAATGATTTTAGACCGTCTTTGTGAACCGTTTGAAGGTTATGAAACAGAAGAAGATCTCAAGGATTATCTTTCGGAATATTTCTTTGACGACAGAGACCTTGATTTCGTTATGAATTATTTCAGAAACAGCCGTTGGAACTATTGGCCTCTCGCAAATATTCAGGAATTCTTCTCAAACGCTATTGATTCGACGAGCAACGGACGTTCTTCTGCTGAAATTCTCGAAAAGAATGCAGAAAAAGTAAATGCGGCTATCGAAAAATACGTTGTTCCCAACAACGAATTTCTTAGTCAAATGAAATCCGGTTCTTCCGACTGATAACAGATACAGGCATAGTTGATACTATGCCTGTTTTTTTATTGACAAAAAAAATTTTATATGTTATACTAAATAAAAAGGATATCGTAATAATGAAAAAAACTCTGTCAATATTGTTATTATTTACATTAATATTAGGAATTTGCTCATGCACTCAACATGAAGAAGAGGAATTTCTGCTTGATATCAACGGATTGAACGGTGACAGCACAGGAATAGACCTTGACGGTTATGAGTGTGTTATCATTCAGAATTACGATCTTGATCATCCTTTCCAATACCCA
>CAJGDF010000232.1 GCA_904502105.1 uncultured Clostridia bacterium | reverse complement strand
TCGATCATTTCTCTTGCAGGCGGTAATCCCGACCCCACAACTTTCCCTGCCGATAAAATGGCAACCGTTGCGGAAGAGCTTTTTGCTAAAAATCCGTCAGGCGCCCTTCAGTACGGTGTCACGGAAGGCTTTGCGCCTCTTCGTGAACAGCTTACCTGCCGTATGGAACAGAGATTCGGTATCAAGCGTGAAGGCAACACCACTCTCGTCGTTACAGGCGGTCAGCAGGGTATCGACCTTACAACAAAGGTCCTCTGCAACCCCGGTGATACTGTAATCTGCGAAGAACCGTCTTTTATCGGTGCTCTCAACTGTTTCAGAACATACGGTACAAAGCTCCGCGGTATCCCTATGGAAGATGACGGCCTCAACGTTGAAGCTCTTGAAACAGCTCTCAAAGAAGAGAAAAATGCGAAAATTCTCTATCTTATCCCCACTTTCCAGAACCCGATGGGTGTTACAATGTCTCTTGAAAAGCGTAAACAGGTTTATGCGCTTGCAGTTAAATACGGAATTACTATTCTTGAAGACAACCCCTACGGCGAATTGAGATTTACAGGCGAGGACATTCCTCCCATCAAAGCTCTCGATACAGAAGGCATCGTTGTTTACTGCGGTTCTTTCTCAAAGATCCTCTCTCCCGGTATCCGTATCGGCTTTGTTTCCGCTCCCGATGAGATCGCGCAGAAAATGGTCGTTGCAAAGCAGGTTACCGACGTTCATACAAATATCTTCTTCCAGATGCTCGTTTCGGGCTTCCTTGAAAAGTATGATCTTGATGAACATATCGAATCTATCCGTAAGCTTTATAAATCAAAGTGCGAATGTATAACAAACGCTCTCGATAAATATATTCCCGCAGAAAAATTCTGGCGTTCCTCTCCCGAAGGCGGTATCTTTATTTACTGCAGATTCTTCGGCGAAGACGCAGGTGTTCTCAGCAAAAAGCTTGTTGAGAAAAAGGTTGCAGTCGTTCCCGGTACTGCTTTCCAGACAGACGAAAATGCAAAGACGGAATATGTCCGCCTCAATTATTCCATGCCGTCTTATGAAAATATCGAACGCGGCGTGCAGATCATAGGAGACTATCTCAATGGAAAATACTAAAAAGACAATACTCAGCGGCATTAAACCCACAGGTAACCTCAATATCGGCGGCTACCTCGGCGCTGTTAAAAACTGGATACAGATGCAGGACGAATATAACTGCCTTTACTGCATCGCAGACCTTCACTCTCTCACTATCAGAATCGATCCCGCAGTTGTTCGCAGAAATTCTCTTGAACTTTTTGGCCTTTATCTCGCATGCGGCCTTGACCCCGAGAAGAACACTATCTTCTTCCAGAGCCATGTTTCTCAGCATGCAGAGCTCAGCTGGATCCTTAACTGCTACACTATGTTCGGTGAGCTTTCCAGAATGACTCAGTTTAAGGATAAATCCGCTAAAAATGCCGAAAATATCAATGCCGGTCTTTTCACTTACCCTGTTCTTATGGCTGCTGATATCCTTCTTTATCAGGCAGACCTCGTTCCCGTCGGCGAAGACCAGACTCAGCACGTTGAGATCTGCCGTGATATCGCAAACCGTTTTAACGGCATTTACGGCGACGTGTTTACTCTCCCCGAGGCATATACTCCCAAGGTAGGCGCGAGAGTTAAATCTCTTACAAATCCCACCGCTAAAATGTCAAAGAGCGATGATGACGAAAACGGTACAGTAAATCTCCTCGATCCCCGTGATGTTGTTATCCGCAAATTCAAAAAAGCCGTTACCGACAGCGAAGCGTGTGTCCGTTTTGCTCCCGGTAAAGACGGTATCAACAACCTTATGACCATCTATTCCGCCGTTTCCGGCAAATCTTTCGAGGAGATCGAAAAAGAATTCGACGGCAAGGGTTACGGCGACTTCAAGCTTGCAGTAGGCGAAGTTGTTGCTGATATGGTTGCAGGTATTCAGGATCAGTATAAGGTTTATACTTCCGATAAGGCTCAGCTCGAAGCTATCTACAGAAATGCGGCTGACAGAGCCCGTTATATCGCAAACAAAACACTTACCAAGGTTTATAAAAAAGTCGGCTTTGTTGCAAAATGATAACTCCAAAGCCCGATAAAAACGGTAATTTCGTCTTTGGCTCATCGTTGCTTAAAATGGTGCCGCTCTGGACGCTTGCGCTTTTCTCTGTTCTGATCATTGTTTTAACGATCGTCTCGCTCGCTTCGGGCAAGTACATCAATCTGTCTTCTTCAATAATCAGAATTATTTCCTGTGCCGCAATCTTCGGCGTTTCTGTCTTTATGACCGTCAAACGCCCGAAATATGTTATAACAAAAGAAAAGATCCTGCTCTACGGAAAATGGGAGATCTTCTTTTCCGATATCGAACAGGTTCTCGTCCACGATAATCTTCTCGGCATGATCGAGCTTATAACGAAAAACGGAACTTTTACCGTTACTGCCTTCGATCTTTCCTGCCCACTGAAGGTTTTTGCCGAAATTTTGACTGAAAGGATCTCTGTTTATGAACAACATTCCTCTTAACGTTCACCGCCCCAAAATGAGAAACGCTTTTTGGTGCGCAGGCTTTGCGGTCGCCGCCGCGGCTGTCTTTGCAGTCCTTATTCTCGGCTTGTCTCTCCCAAGCGGAACAGTCGTTGAAAAAATTATCAACTGCACTGTTTTTGCTTTAACATGGATCACCGGCGCGCTCCTTCTTTCCGGCGCAGTCCACTGTTTTCGCAATATCTTTTCTGGCCCGTCTGTTGTTTTAACAAACGAAACGCTCTGGGTTCAGCGTAAAGGCGAAATGGCTGTTGCTGATATCGACACCGAAAAAACGGAAATCCTCAAAAATAAGGTCATCTTCCACGATAAAAACGGCAATTCAATTACCGTTAAAAGCAGCATGATCTTTATGCCCGTCGGCACTCTTGCCTACGCCGTAAAACTCAGAGCGGAACAACAAGCCAAATAACCGTTAAATAAAAATATAAGCCAAGCATCTCATATATTGGTTTGAGCTTTGATATTTGGGTGGAGGAAACAATGGAACCGATCAAAGATTTTGATATAGTTTTTACAACAAAGGACGGTACAGAGCTGATTGCGAAGGATTGGGTAAAACAGGAAAAGAACGGTTTTACATATTTTGATGTCTTTTTCGATAAGCTTCAGGTTTCTGTTTTTGAACATAAGGAAAATGAGATTTGTCTGCGCGCGAG
>CAJGDF010000231.1 GCA_904502105.1 uncultured Clostridia bacterium | reverse complement strand
TGTGTTGATGTCCGAAGAACTGTACGAGCATTTGAAAGAAACATATAAAAACTTTCATTTTGAAAACTATCAAAAAGGAACTGTTAAAGAATTTTCCGAATGGTTTATGGGCGAATACCTTGAAAATGTCCCGGCTATCTTCTCTGATATCAAAGCGGAATATGTATATTACCCTGCCTACGGTTCAGGAATTCGAATGGATTTTGACGGATACGAAGAAGAGGGTTATGATACAGTAGTAAAGTGGTTTATTTCCGATATGAAAAACCTCGGCGTAAACTTCGACGAACTGCGTTCATATATCATCAAGGCGACTGTTCCCCATGACGGCACCATTCAGGATATTTTCTGGGAACTGATTGGATGAAGTAAGAGGTAATAAGTAAAGAGCAGATATCGGCTTAAAACCTTTATCTGCTCTTTAATATTTCTTAATTTTTCAACCTCAACCTATTATATTCCGAGAAGTGCGGAAGCGATGTTAAAGTAAACGAGAAGAGAGAGCGCGTCAACGATAGTTGTAATGAACGGGCTCGCCATGACCGCAGGGTCAAAGCCGATTCTTTTGGCGAGGATGGGGAGCGTACAGCCGACAAGCTTTGCGATAACGACCGTTATAAACAACGTAAGACAAACAACAGCGGCAACGGTAAGCGAAACTCTGTCGATGAGCAAAATTTTAACGAAGTTTGCGGCAGAAAGTGTTATACCGCAAAGAATTGAAACGACAAGCTCTTTTCTCCAGATCGCAAAAATATTTTTGAATTCGATCTCATTGAGCGCAAGACCGCGGATGATAGAAACGGAAGCCTGAGAGCCTGCGTTACCGCCGGAGTCCATGAGCATGGGGATAAATGCGGTGAGGGCGATCTGTGCGGCAAGTGCGTCCTCAAAAATAGTGATGATCTTGCCTGTAAAAGCGGCGGAGATCATAAGTAAAAGCAGCCAGGGGATACGTTTTACCCATGTTTCGAAGATGCCGGTCTTCATGTACGTTTTATCGGTCGGAGTAATAGCTGCCATTTTTTCGATGTCTTCGGTGTTTTCTTCCTGGATGACATCGATAGCGTCGTCGATGGTTACGATACCGACGAGTCTGTTTTCGTTATCAACAACGGGCATCGCAAGGAAGCCGTATTTAACGAAGTCGTCACCGACCTCTTCTTTGTCCTGCATGGTGGAAACGCTGATGATGTTCGTTTCCATGATATCGCCGATAAGGCTTCTTGTGCTTGAAAGAAGAAGAGTTTTAGCTGTAACAAGGCCTAAAAGATGGCGGTTATCGTCAATAACGTAGCAAGTGTAGATCGTTTCTTTATCGATACCGACGCGTCTTATGCGCTCGAAAGCAGCGGCTACGGTCATATCTTTTTTGAGGTCAACAAATTCCGTGGTCATAATGCTGCCTGCGGAATTTTTGGGATAATGCAGTATCTCGTTTATCTGCGCGCGCATCTCGTTATCTGCGAGAGCAAGAATACGGCGGACAACGTTTGCGGGCATTTCTTCGATGATGTCAACGGTATCGTCAACGTAAAGCTCATCAAGCACGTCACGGATTTCTTTATCTGAAAATGCTTTTAACAAAAATGCCTGCTCGTCACCGTCCATTTCAACGAATGTTTCGGCGGCGATCTCTTTGGGTAAAAGACGGAAAACAACTGTCAGACTTTCCTTCGGTATTTCCGAAAGAACAAGCGCGATATCTGCGGGGTTTATCTCGCAAAGAAATTCACGAAGGCCTCTGAAGTCTTTTTTCTCCAAAAATAAAAGGGTTTGCTCTGTCATATGTTCCTCCTTGATTTTGCATTAAAAAATGCGATTTTTTGGAAGTAAAATGACACAGTAACCCCGAAAAAGCGGAAAACAGCACATGATAATACAAATTTATGCATTATCCGATATCGTTCTGCTGTTTAAAATATTAACGGACCGCACGAACGTCGGCAATGCGACTTCGACGGTTCTGCCTACTTCGGGGAACGGTGCCGGTACTACTACTTCCCGCGTCCATGCGATCTCACCTCTTATTTTCAATAATTATCAGAGCATTCGCTCTACATTATATTATACACCCGTTAAATATATTTTGTCAAGCCTTTTTTAAACATTTCACGATTTTTCCCACGTACATTCTGTGGAAATCGTTATTCGGGTAATTTTTATCGATAATAGCCTTATCAACAAAGCTTTCGGCTGTAAGATCCTGCGCGTAAAGCTTTTCGCAGACGAGAACGAGCTTCGCCTCCGCAAAATATGTAAGACCGTCCTCATGCACGGGAGTAAGACCTGTTTTTTCGGCTTTATCGCAGTCTCTGCCCGAATTTGCGCCGCAGAAACGGAGAGCTGAACGGTATTCTTCATCAAAGAACGAAAGGGTGAAAAGTCCGTTGTTTTCCGTAAATTCATAGGTATAACGCTGCGGACGGATAAACGCGAAAGCTACGGATTCGTTCCACAAAACGCCGACACCGCCCCAGCTTGCGGTCATGGTGTTGTATTTTTCTTCGTCGCCTGCGGTAATGAGCATCCAGTCCTTACCGATAAGCTTGAACGCATTTTCCGAAAGAGCCTCGGGAGATGTTAAAATAAAATCAGACATAATATTCCTCAATTCATAAAAATTATTCAATAACGGGCCACCAGAGGGCTGCCCATAAAAGCTCTGCATTTTCGCGGTTAACAACGGTATGCATGGCATCGGGCGGAATTCTTACAACATCGCCGACACCGACGGGGATCTCGTTTCCGTCTATTCTCACAAAGCCGTTTCCCTTAAAAAAGAAATAGACCTCTTCTTTGTTATGCTTATGATATTCCATCTCACCCGGCTCGGAAAGATAGCCCCAGGCATGATCGAACGGAGCCTTCAGCCCCTCGGGGATAACGGGCGCTGCGAGAATAGTATTTTCGTGGGCCTTCCATGCGCGATCGGGGTCAAAATTTGTTTTAAGTTCCATATTCGGCAACCTCATTTTTCGTTATACCACTATTATAATATGCGTTTAACAAAAAATCAAGACCTTTTTATATAACGCCCCGAATTTTGTTTCGGACAAAAAAGAGTAAGCCGAAAAAGCTTACTCTTTCTGTATTTATTTTACTTTACGGTCGTGCGGATCAATTTAATCTGAGCGAGGACATAAACAAGATCTCATGCCATTGATCGATAAATTCTTTTGCGTGCTGAGGATCGGTGTTAAAAACATGATCCCAAACTTCTTTTCTA
>CAJGDF010000230.1 GCA_904502105.1 uncultured Clostridia bacterium | reverse complement strand
CCGTACAGACCGAATTGCGGCGCGTTTATCCTCACACGGTCAAAAAGTCTGAATCCGTATGTGTTTGTCGTAAATGTCGCTTCAATTCCTTCGTTTGAATATGCCCTTAAAATATTTACGGCAGCCGTTGTCGCAGCGCCGTCCGTCGAGATCATATTGTTTACCGAAGCACCCTCATATCGCCCCGATCCGCCGTATCTTGCCATATTGCTTATCATTATGCTGTTTGACGACTCCGAGCGTATGCCGTTTGAACCGTAAACAGTCTGTACATTTCGGTAATCATTTATGTCTTTTGATATCTCCAGCGACATCAGATCAGTGATCCTGTTCGATTCCGTGTTCGTTATATCAACGCAGTTCGCCGCCTCGGTTATATTTATGCCGTTTAAAAAGAAAAATGTTCCGTCTTCTTTTATCCACCATTTGCTCCCGTCCGCCGCACCGAGCTCGTCAAAAACTCTCGCAAGTGATTTTCCTTTGACCTGATAGCTCTCAAGCGGTACGCCGCTCGAAAAAAGGTCGGGGTTGTAAAGAAAACCCTCGCTTGTCTGCGATGTCGTTGCAAGATATATTAAAAAAAGCGTTCTTGCAACCGCGCCCGTGGTCGTGCTTAACGTAGAATAGTCGCCGCAGTATCGGTGGGAAAGTATTGCTTCATAGCCCTTGCATCTTACAGTGATACCGCCCCGTGATTCGTTTCGGTATATTCCGTTAACACCCGTCACTATTCCCGCCCATGCGATCTGCCCGTAATCGTCCTCAATATACGCTCTCATGCCGAATTCAACGCTTACTCCGTCCGTAAAATACGTCTCAAGCCGAAACGTAAGCTCCGAACGGAAAGCGCCGTACCGTCTCCACGTTACCGAATTTGCCGCAAGCTTGTCTGTAATATCTGCTCCGTTAACGTATATTTTCATCAGTTTACAGTCCTTTCTTCTATAATGCCTTCGCCGTTTATGTATATCTGTGCCTCAAATCCGTAAAACGGTGTCCTGCCGCTCTCATCTCCCGATATTTTCGTTACCGCAACACTCACAGGATAACGTCTGCCTATAAAACTGTTTGCAGATGCCCCCGCCTCTTTTTTGTTAAACAAAAATATCTCGCTTTTACATTCCGACCCCGTAAATTCCGCAAGAGAAAATAAATAATCGTTCGCAGAGTCGGATATAACTCTGTCTGCCTTTATGCTTATTATCTCCGTATATCCCAATATCTCCGTTTCGGTCGATTTCTTTGATACGTATCTGAATGTTTTAACAATAGGCACGATCTTTCTTTCATACGCTTTAACACCCGCAAAAAGCGGCGAAAATACACCGTACCCCGTTCTTACCGCAATGCCGTAATCTTTTCTGTCAGCAAAATTCATTGATTTTCCTCCCAGTATAAAATATAAAATGCCGCTTCGTATTCGTCGTCGCCGTTGTCTGTTCTTCGCTTCAGCTTGGGATGACTTTCCGTTCCCGCTTTAAGCGCAAGTCCGCCGTCAAGCTCAGGCAAGCTTCTTTCGCATACGTCGGCAACAGCCTCAAGCGTGTTTATCGCACCGAGTCTTGATGCGGTATCGTTGTTTGAAGTCCTTAATGTGAGCGTAAATACACTCTTTTTAACGTCTCCTCCGTACAGATATCCCCTTATCTCGTCGGGACCGTCCTTTATCTTTAAAAGCAGCTTGCCGTTTTCTTTGCTTAACGCTTCCGGGCAGACCGCAGGCAGCTCCGAAAATCCCGAAAGCCATGAAACAACCGATTTTTCCAATCCCTTTATCATTGATACAACATCCTTCCTCTTCCGCTTATCTCAATTATTTCGGCAGCCGTAAGCCTGTCCGCCGTAACTGAATATACGGTAAATATCTCGCATTTCTTCTTTATTTCGTCCGCACCGCCGTCAAGAGAAAAATCCGTTTCGCCCATCGTTATCATATCGCCCTCTTTTACTGTCCAACACTTCTTTCTTGCGCTTTCCGTCATTGCCGCATAGTCGTTTTTCTGCGCATAAATGAGCTCTCCGCAAGTTTTTGTGTTAACGTAAAGCTTGAAGCTGTTATACGGTAAAAGTCCGGTGTCTGTCGGACGTACGCTCTCCTTTCGCTCGAAACGTACGTTCTTTAAAATATATTTTTCGTAAATGCCTCGCCCGTTAACATCCTCTCCGCTTTTGTGATAGACCGTAACGGTGCTTTTCATCATTCGTTTAAACATATGCTGTCCTTTCCTGTTTTAAAAAGAGGCGACTTTTGCCGCCTCTGTCATTCAGTTCGGGGTTATGATTCCCGATTCAATAAGTATTTTAACTATCTGTCTGCCTATTTCTTCGGCAAGCTCCCGTATGTCAATGTCATGTATATCATCCTTTTCCGAAATTATTTCGGCAATTTTTCCGTCAATACCGCTCATATCCCACCTCGGCCCTCAAAATCTGTCAATGTCATGTGTATCCTTATTTTGTAAAATAATTCAAAAATCTTTTCTCAGATCGCGCGCTGTATAAGGCCTGCTTCTGTAAGAAACATCATCGCAAGGCCCGAAATAGGGATGCCGAGGTATGAAAGCCCGTTCTTATGCCTGTACGATACAGATGCGTTGCCGATCTCCTCGCGGGAGATCTCCGTTCCCGAGGCTCCGAGGTATTCCTTGCCTCCGAGAGAATAAAGCATCTCTGTCTGCGCACAGGCCGCCTTTTTTGCCGCGGTCGCTTTTCCGTTTTCTTTTTTAACGGATAACCCGGCTTTGCCTGCCGTTAATGCCTCGATTATATCGCACGCTCTTTCGGAAAACTGCCCGAATTCTTCTTCGGGAATGGGAGAACCCTTATATTCTCCCATATAATAACTGTAATCGATATATGCCATGGCTTAACCGAGAACTCGAACCGCAAGTTCGGGATAAAGAGTTGTGAAGCCGTAAAGAGTGTCAACGGACATTGTCTGCTTCTTTGTTGAAATATCGTAATCAAATGTCACACGGAGAGAAATACCGTCAAAGGATGTAACGTAGCTTTCAGCACCGCGAGCTTTTTCAAGAGGACGGGAAACAAAACCGAATGCATTTTTATGGAACGCAAGATTTGCGGTGTGGCTGTCAATAAGCTCCACGGCTGTTTTTGCGCTGATGCCGCCTGTCGCAACCGCAGGATATACCTTTGCGGTAATAACAGAGCCGGATGCGGTCGCATTTTCCGTTACAACATAATTATTGCCGCCGATCTTGAGGATGTCGCCTCTGACAAGGGT
>CAJGDF010000229.1 GCA_904502105.1 uncultured Clostridia bacterium | reverse complement strand
TAAGGAGAGAAAAATTAAAAGCAAAACACCTGCTATCTGTAACTGTGAACTTTTAAATAAATGAAATATGTTTTTCATCTTTTGATCAACCTCCAAAAGCCGAAATACTATATGTGAACAATGAAAATCAAAAAACCGGCATATAAACACGATTTCCGTGATTTATATGTTTCTTCGCCAATTTATTACAGTTAAAATTTATTATAACATGCAAATGTGACGATTTTTAAACATCGGTTATATAGAATGGGGAATGGATGTTAAATTAAAAACTTAATCTAATCACAAATATTTACTTCCGTTACGGATAATAAATGTCGAACTGTAAATAATAGCATCGTAACTTTAACAAAAGAAAGGTTTGAAACTGATATAAAATGAAAGCGACAGGTATAGTAAGAAGAATCGACGACTTAGGTCGTGTGGTAATTCCGAAAGAGATAAGACGTACAATGCGTATCCGCGAGGGCGACCCATTGGAGATTTACACAGAAAAGGACGGGGAAGTAATTTTCAAGAAGTACTCCCCTATTGGTGAGTTGGCGAATTTCGTTGGAGCGTATACCGAGACTGTAAACAAGGCAACGGGCTTAACTTCTATCATTACAGACAAAGACAGCGTTATTGCGGCATCGGGTGTTCATAAAAAGGAGCTTTATGATAAAAGATTAACTCACGATTGCGAAAAGCTTCTTGAAGACAGAAAGCCTTATATCTATAAGGTTGGTGAACGAAGAATTCAGATAGCAGAAGAACAGGAAAAGCTTCATGCGGCGGTCTGTGCTCCGATAAATGTTGATGGGGATATAATCGGATCAATTATCATTCTTATTGACGACATGGGTGCGCAGCCTTCCGAAAGTGACATCAAGCTTGTTACAACATCCGCCCAGCTTCTTGCAAAGCAGCTGGAAGCTTAAACCCTTCAAACCCAACATTTCATGCAGGAATCACTCAAACGTGATTCCTGTTATTATTTACGGCAGATTTCGGAGCTGTAATAAGAACAATTATTTATTAAGATATTGAAAGGCCGAAAAGTATTGACTTTTATGTAAAAGTATAATAAAATAAAGATAATCAATATGTTTGGGAGAAAAACAGTATGCTTTTTTTTAACGAATTCTGTTCCAACACTTATGCCGGCAGCGGAAATCAGCTTTATTTCAGCACAAATAATGAAATAAAAACCGGAAGAGTTTTTTATAAGATTTCCACCGGTGGAGAATACAATTACTCGATATTATTTTCAAACATCATAGACAGTACATATTCAGACGGTTCTCTTTGTCATAAAAATTATATTTGTGACAGCTGGATGATTCACAGCGCAAAGATCGGTAAATGCAAAAATATGGATATATCAAAGTCATACTCTGAGATGATTATGGGAGAAGATATTATCGTTGACGAGTTCAAAGAGATAACATTTGCAGGTTTAACGGCAAAAAAAGTTATGCCCGGTGAATTTTTCTCATCCGATCCGATAAAATACAATTTTGAAAAAGATGAATTTATATGTATTGAATTAACTTTTTCAGGAAACTGTATTCCGTATCATGAAGAATCGATGATGCCTGTTTTTGTTAAAGACGGAGAAGGATGGAAACACTCTAAGCATATGCCTTTTGCGGGAATGATCGGATGCGACAGAGCTGTTAAAACAAAAGTGGCATATATCGGTGATTCCATAACTCAGGGATGCGGAACCACACCCAATAAATACAGCCATTGGAACGCTTTTCTTTCAGAAATGATCGGCGAAGAATATTCTTTTTGGAATTTAGGGCTTGGGTTCGGAAGAGCAAATGATGCGGCATCGGACGGTGCATGGCTGTTTAAAGCAAAGCAAAACGATATAATATTTGTTTGCTACGGTGTTAACGATATTTTACAGGGACAAAGCGAAGAACAGATAAAAAAAGATCTTGAGACTATTGTTAAAACATTAAAAAAAGAAGGCAAAACAGTAATTTTACAGACTGTTCCGCCATTTGACTATCAAGGACATCATATTCGGATATGGGAAAATATCAATAATTTTATAAAGAACGAGTTAAAAGATATTGCCGATCATATTTTTGACAACGTGCAGTGCCTTGGAAAAGAAGATATACCAAGCAATGCAAAATTCGGAGGTCATCCGAATGACGACGGTTGTTACGTTTGGGCAAAAGCTCTCTATGAAGATATAAAGCATATGTTTTAACAGAACAGGAGGATAACACCATGACTTTTACCAAATATACCAACGCCCCTGTTTTCGGAAATAAAGAAACGGGAACTGTTTTTGACGGATATGTTTGGATAGACAACGGCCGATACCGAATGGATTTTTCATGGCGAGGTAAAAAGGCTTGCGCTGTAACATTCAGTGATGATGGAATTAACTGGGAAGATCCTGTTATAACCATTGAATACGACCCGGAATCCGGTTGGGAAGACAATCTGAACAGAAACTGTGTCATTAAGGTTGACGGTGTATATAAAATGTGGTACACAGGTCAGGCGCGCAATCACAGTTTTATCGGATATGCAGAAAGCACAGACGGTATAAATTTTAAAAAGATGTGTGAAGATCCGATAATGATACCGGAATTTCCATGGGAAAAAGATTCTGTAATGAATCCGTGCGTAATGTATGAAAACGGTAAATACAGAATGTGGTACTCCGCAGGCGAAACAATTGAGCCAAACACTAATGCATATGCGGAAAGCGATGACGGCATAAATTGGAAAAAGAGCAGGATCAACCCTATTTTCAAATGTAATCCCGAAAAAGTATATGAACAGGACCGTGTTGGAGGATGTCAGGTTATAAAAACAGAGGATATGGGATATCTTATGTTTTACATCGGTTATGAAGATATAGATACCGCAAGAATATGTGTTGCAAAAAGTAAAGACGGCATCCGAAACTGGGAACGCTCCGAATTAAACCCGCTTATTGAACCGACAAAGGGCGAATGGGATGAGCATGCTACATACAAGCCAACTGTTTTATGGAATGAAGCTGAAAACAAATGGATGCTCTGGTATAACGGCAGACGAGGCGGCGAAGAATATATGGGCTATGCATATTACGGCATCCATGAACTGTTCCCCACTAAACAATAAAAGGTGCAGACATGAATATAACACAAACTTTTTACGATAATCTTGCATCGCAGTACGACAAGCTTTTTTTCGATTGGAATTCAACAACGAAAGAACAGGCATTGTTATTGGATAAACTGTTTTCAAACAACGGAT
>CAJGDF010000228.1 GCA_904502105.1 uncultured Clostridia bacterium | reverse complement strand
CAACTACCCTGAAAGAAGCAAATTCCTGATCATATATTCCTAGTGTATAATCTGAAAGATCTTTTCCGTCATATTCATAATACAGCATGGAATCTTTGCCCGGTTTCCAGATTATATCCCCAAGCTCATATTTCTTCGAATATGAATAACCTGCGATCACATTTATTACCAGAGAAAAAGGATCTTTTGAGTTGCGTATTTCTTCGAAATCTTCTTTTGTTATAGTTCTTCCTTTAAATATCGGAAGGTATTCATGCTCAAAAAATGATTCGTCAACCTGTACACAATTGAAAGTTTCGCTGAATCCTCTGTGACAATTATATTCCAGAATAAAATCATCGTTCTGCATATCATAAAGATCCCGAAGAAATTGGTTGGTTTCTTTATTAACACGTATCAATTCATCTTTGTCGTTTTCGTGAAGATAAATCATCGCATCATAGATGGTAGGTTCGTCATTTAAAAAGGTTTCTATGGGATGTTCGATATACATCTGCCAATAAGACAAGTATGTTTCATTATTTCGCAGGGAAACCGTGAAATTATCTGTATTTACAACATTAGAGTAAACACCTACAAAGAAGAAGAATGAAGAAAGGAACAAAATAGAAATGATTGTAATATAGATCCATTTTCGCAGGTTGTTCAGCGGTTCAAAAAGGTAAATAAATAGTTTGTTCATTTTAATCCTCCTTTTTTGTGCAACTGTTGTATTTTTCTTTTTTTATATTTATTTTATATTTATATTATAACATATTTACCCTATTTTGTAAATAGGTTTTGGTAATATAGATAAAAATAAACCGCTGTATTAAGTTTCAATAACTGTAATACAGCGGTTTTTGTTGATTATAAGTGTTCTTTTATGCTGTCAATAATAGTTTCTGCGAGGGCTTTATAGCCGTCGGCGGTGAGGTGAACGCCGTCGCCCGAAAGAAAATCGGGGTTTGATGCGGATGTTGAATAGAGGTCGATTATTCCGAGGCCGTATTTGTTAGCGATCGCAGTTGCCGCCTCGTTTCTCTTTTTAACACGTTCGTCACGTTCGTTGTCTCTTACGTGAGTTGTTAAAACGATATAAAGGGGCGTACCCTTAAATTCTTCGATAAGAAATTTAACGGTATCCTCATAATATTCGGCATATTCCGTTTCGTCGTCAAGGTGCCAGCCGTGAAGACCGTTGTTGAAAATAACAGCATTTCTTTTCGTAAGCTGAGCCGCAAAATTATGTATTGCGCCTTTAAAGTACGGGTTGTCAACGGCTCTTGACGTGCCGAAATTATCGAAAAGGACCTTGCCCAAGCCCGTGCCGATACCTCTTGTGCCGACAGAGATCGAGTCTCCGATGTGCAGGAGCCTTGCGGCGTTTTCGTCTTCGGAATGCTCGATCCAGGTGTTATCCCATTCAAAGGTTTCGAGTCTGCTGCGCAGATCTGTGTATTCGTATGTTAAATTACTCATCTTGTTACTCCTTTTATCTGATGAAATTCGTGAATTCGGTCAGTTCTCTTTCGGGAAGGCCGAATTTTTCTTTTCCGAGCTCAATGCTTTTCATTAAAAAAGCCATATTTCTTGCAAGGGTACGTGTCTGCTGAAGCCCTTCTTTATCGTCTCTTTCATGTTCTCCGAAGCCGCCGTGAACACCTGTCCAATACTGTCCCGAAGCGATCGGCATGCCGCTGATTGTAAAATATTTGTTCAGCTCATCGTGTGTTGCCGTGATACCGCCTCTTCTTGCGCAGCAGACCGCCGCGCCTACCTTCATCGTCTTTCTGAATTTTGTGCTGTAAAAAAGTCTGTCAAGCACCGCTATAAGAGTTGCGTTTGCCGATGCGTAATAAACGGGGCTGCCGAGAACGAGTCCGTCTGCCTGCTCGAATTTTTCCGCTATTGTGTTTACGATATCGTCGATCACGCATTTACCTGTTTTGAAGCATGCATAACAAGCCATGCAGCCTCTTACGTTTTCCGCGCCTACGTTTATTATTTCTGTTTCTATTCCCTGTTCATTAAAAACGGCCTGCATTTCTTTGAGCGCCATCATTGTTGTGCCGCTGTCGTGCGGACTGCCGTTTAACATCAATACTTTCATTTTTACCGTTCCTTTCTTCGTTTATCTATGAGTTGTTTTATACTGAAAAATTTACTGTTCGATCTGAAAAACAGTCAGTTTGTTTCCGTTCAGGTCAACGGAGTTCAATTCTTCTTTTCTGACGGTCTGATCGTGATAGGTGTTGTAATAGTAAGTTTGCGTGTCGGTGTTAATGCAGCATGAGCATCGTGTATATTCGTATTCACCGTTCGGCATCAGAACGCAGCCCATTGGCATTGCGACCGACTGTAAAATATGAAAAAACTGACCTACGCTTTCTTTTTCACTGCCTCCGCATATCGATTTTTGTTTAACAAATACTGCCTTAACAAACCTCGATGCACTCGAAAAATCACCGGGAAGCCCCAATGCGCCCATTCCGAGGCTGTAATTTTCAAACGGCAGAGCGGGGGAGAGCCTGTTTTCGTTTGCACCCTCGTGAAGATGCATGTATGAATTTATATTTTGCAGATGAAAATCGAATGTCGGATTATTTGTTAAAACACCGAAAGGATTGTCAAAAATTCTCATGCCGTCTTTTGTGTTTTCGAGAGTTATCGCTCGTTCTCTGTCGGCAATCAGCCAATGAAGAGGCGTTGCGGGCAAATTGTCGTTGAAATTACAGTGAATAATATTTATTTTATTCAATTTTAATTTAACATCTGCGATATTTTTGCATGATCCGAGAATATAAGGGATAAGCTCAAAGGGCGCGATGTTTTCTTTTTCGCTGACATATTCTCCGTAAACGGCATTGTTGGGAAAATTCAGTCCGGCAATGCTCAGACTTTTTTCGTTTACGGCATCAAAATAAAGAGGGTAATTGTCAAAAACGGCTGCCATGCCGATGATCGCGTGATGGGTGTTCATCGGGTTTGCAAAACGGAAATCAAATCCGAAATTCCGCGGTGTTATAACGATCGACTCATTGTAGCTTCGTTCTACATCCAGATTTCTGCCGAAATAATGGTTTTTTGATTTATAGCTTAAAGCTGTGCACACGGTTTTTTCCTGCCTTTTTTGAGGTTAGGATTCCCGGGTTCATTTATTTTTATTATGCTTTGCAGACGTTTATAAAATCTTCAAAAATGCGGCGGTTCAGTTCGTCTTCCGCCCAGATCCTTTCGGGATGCCATTGGTATGCGCGAAGGTAACGGTCGCTTTTCAGGTATACCGCTTCGAT
>CAJGDF010000227.1 GCA_904502105.1 uncultured Clostridia bacterium | reverse complement strand
TCCTCGATGGTGATGCTTTCTTCGCCGACGAGGGCGGCAAGCGTTTCAAGACCGACGGGGCCGCCGTTAAAGCTTTTGATGATGGCGGTAAGGAGACGTCTGTCAACGGAATCGAGGCCGAGATGGTCGATCTCCATGCGGTCGAGAGATTCGCGTGCGAGCTCTTCGTTGATAACACCGTCACCGAGGATCTGCGCAAAGTCACGGATACGGCGGAGAAGTCGGTTCGCAATTCGGGGCGTACCTCTTGAACGTGAGGCGATCTCGTAAGCGCCTTCGGGCGTTATTTCGATATTGAGAATTTTTGCGGAGTTGGTAACGATGATCGCAAGCTCCTTCGGAGAGTAAAGCTCAAGGCGGAAAAGAACGCCGAAGCGGTCACGGAACGGAGTTGCGAGCTGACCTGAACGGGTCGTAGCGCCGATAAGCGTAAATCTCGGAAGATTGAAGCGAATGGAGCGTGCGGACGGGCCCTTGCCGAGAATGATGCCAAACTCAAAGTCTTCCATTGCGGGATAAAGGACCTCTTCAACGGTACGCGAAAGGCGGTGGATCTCGTCGATAAAGAGAATGTCGCCGTCCTGCAGGTTTGTTAAAAGCGCAACAAGGTCGCCCGTTTTTTCGAGCGCGGGGCCTGATGTTACGCGGATAGAAACGCCCATTTCGGTTGCGATGATGTTAGAAAGAGTGGTTTTACCGAGACCGGGAGGGCCGTAAAGGAGCACATGGTCGAGAGATTCGCCGCGCTGTTTTGCCGCTTCGATAAATATTTTAAGGTTTTCTTTAACTTTTTCCTGGCCGATATAGCCTTCAAAGGTTTTCGGACGGAGCGAAACCTCCGTGTCGTCATCTCGCAAGGTTCTTGCGGATAAGAGGCGTTCCTCAAATTCGTTCTCCATTGTTTACCTCCTCACTTTCACCTTTTTTGAAAGAAAATCTTTCAAAAATCAGTCATAATAAAATTCGTAGTCGGGCAGAGACTGCCATTCTTCGGTGGATGTTAAAATATTAACGATAAAATTAACGGTATCGAGAAATTTTTGCCCTTTTTTATTATTTGATTCGGATAAAAGGCAAATATCCTCACAAACGATGCTCTTTTCGCCGCAGGTCAGAACGATGGTTTGCGACGGTTCGGACATCATTCCGTTAAACGGATCGTATTTATCGGGATATTTTTCTATTTGAAGCTCTGCGATCTTCTGATAAATAGCATCAAGCTGTTCGGACGTCAGGCGCAAAGATGTTATATAATCTTCGGGGTTTGTTGCGTCTGTTGTTTTAACAAGAGAGCCGCTTTCGCTGTTATAATAGCTGATCCCGTAAACACCCCAGACGAGCGAAAACGAAAAATCATCGGGTCTTTCTTCGGTGGTGACGGACGAGCATGCGGTTAAAGCAAATGTTAAAACAAAAATAAGAGCAAAAAAGATCTTTTTCATAGGTAAACATCTCCTTTTTTCGTTAGACTGAAAAAAAGCCGGAAATGTTTCCTATAAATTTTTAGAAAGAAGGCGAAGAGCCTGCTTGACGATGTCGTTGGTGTTGTCGGCAGAGCATTTCAAAACGGCTTTTGAAGCGTCGTTTTTGCTGTAACCGAGGGCAACGAGGACTGCGACCGCATCGGAAACGGCATCGTTGTCGGGAACATTCTCCTCAAACTCTGCGATTTCGGACGGAACGACCTTTGTTTTTGAGATCTTGTCTTTAAGCTCAAGGCAAATTCGCTGGGCGAGCTTGGGACCGACACCTGCGGCTTTTGTTATACCCTTGGCATCGGACGACATTACGCAAGCGGCAAACGTTTCGGGAGTATGAACGGAAAGGATCGCAAGAGCCGCCTTCGGACCGACACCGCTGATAGACAAAAGAAGCTCGAAAAAGAGCTTTTCCTGCTCATCCGCAAAGCCGTAAAGGTCAAGGGCATCCTCTTTGACGTTAAGATACGTATAAAGACACGCATTTTCGAGGCGCGCGATCTGCTTATAAGTATTTTCAGTTATAGCGCACTTATAGCCAACGCCGCCGCAGTCGATGACCGCAAGGTTTGGCTGAACAAGCGCAAGTTTTCCCGAAAGATAGTAATACATATTTTAACCTCTGTTAATTAAAATCTAAGACAATGCGCACAACAAATAGCCATTGCCAGAGCATCCGCGGCATCGTCGGGACGGGGGATCTTTTCGAGATTGAGGAGCATTTTAACCATGGCCTCGATCTGCTGTTTATCCGCCCTGCCGTAGCCTGTTACCGCCTGCTTGACCTGAAGCGGAGTAAATTCGGAGCAATGGATACGTTTTTTTGTTAAAGCAAGAAGAAGAACTCCCCTCGCCTGCGCGACATCTATTGCGGTTTTTGAGTTTGTGTTGAAAAAAAGCTTTTCCATAGCGGCAGTTTCAACATGATAATAATCGACAAGGCGCGAAGCCTCGTCGAAGATCTGTTCGATACGGTCGCAAAGCGGAGTATGTGCAGGCGTGATGATGGCGCCGTAATCAGAGCCGAGGAATTTGTTCCCCTTATACTCAACAACGCCCCAGCCGACCGTTGCAACACCGGGGTCGATACCGAGAATAATCATCAGTCGCGCCCCATTTTTCTTTCGATCTCACGCTGTGCATCGCGTTTTGCCGCAGTTTCACGTTTGTCGTAAAGTTTTTTACCTTTACAAAGACCGATCTCGACCTTTACGTAAGAGTCTTTGAAATAGACAGAAAGCGGAATGAGAGAGTAGCCGTCCTTTTTGACCTCGTTGAAGAGGCGGAGGATCTCTTTTTTGTGCATAAGAAGCTTACGTTCGCGGAGGGGGTCTTTATTGAACACATTTCCCTTTTCGTAGGGAGAAATATGCATGCCGACGACAAAAATCTCTTTGCCGTCGGTTTTGCAATATGAATCTTTAAGATTTATTGTGCCCTGTCGGATACTTTTAACTTCCGTGCCGGCAAGAGCAATACCTGCCTCGAATTTTTCTTCAACAAAATAGTCGTGAAACGCTTTTCTGTTCTGCGTTACGATCTTGGGCATAATAAACTCCTTCTATTTTTATTTATACTTTCAAACCTTCATCAGCCATGAGCTTGCCCGACTCAATATAAGGTTTAAGACGGGGGTAAACGACTTTATTGAGGTATTCCTCGGTCTGTTTGGGAGCTCTGCCGACAAAGCTGTCGGGGTTAAGAAGCTGATCGATCTCGTCTTTTTTGAGGAAGAACGCTTCGTCAGCCGCGATACGTTCGAGAAGGTCGTTTTCAGCGCCTTCTTCTTTAACACGTTT
>CAJGDF010000226.1 GCA_904502105.1 uncultured Clostridia bacterium | reverse complement strand
GACGGCGAAGATATCCTTATCCCCGGTATTATGGAACATATCGAAAGAACAGGTGTTCACTCCGGCGACTCTATTGCGGTATACCCCGCATGGAATGTTTCCGATGAGCTTACCGAAAAGATCATTTCCGCATCTAAACAGCTCGCTGTTGACCTCAACACAAGAGGCCTTATCAATATCCAGTATCTTATTTACGATAACGATCTCTACGTTATCGAGGTTAACCCCCGTTCTTCCAGAACCGTTCCTTACATCACAAAGGTAACAGGCGTTCCGATGGTAGACCTCGCAACAAGAGCTATGCTCGGCGAAAAGCTCAAAGATATGGGCTTCGGAACAGGTCTCTATCCCAACTCTCCGTATGTTGCTGTAAAAGTTCCTATCTTCTCCTTTGAAAAGCTTACCGACGTTGACAACCACCTCGGTCCCGAAATGAAGAGTACCGGTGAAGTTCTCGGTATTGCAGGCACTATGGAAGAAGCTCTTTACAAGGGTCTTATTGCTGCAGGCTACAAGATGAAGAAGTCCGGCGGCGTTATGATCACCGTAAGAGACAGCGATAAGCCCGAAGTTGCGGACCTCGCAAAACGTTACAGCGAACTCGGCTTCTCCATTTACGCAACCCGCGGCACCGCTAATATCATCAGCAAGGTCGGTATCCCCGTAACTGTTGTTGATAAGATCCACGAGGGCGATGAAAACACTCTCACTCTCCTCGAAAGCGGCAAGATCAACTACGTTATCTCCACCTCTTCCAAGGGTAGAATTCCCTCCAGAGACAGCGTTAAGATCAGAAGAAAGACCGTTGAACGTTCTATCCCCTGTCTTACATCTATCGATACCGCAAACGCTCTTGCGCTCAGCCTTAAGAGTAAATATACCGAAGGCTCTGTTGAACTCGTTGATATCAACAGAATGCGTACCGAACGTACAAAGCTCCGCTTTACAAAGATGGCAGGCAGCGGTAACGACTATATCTACTTTAACTGCTTCGATCAGAAGATCGATAATCCCGAGGGTATCGCAGTCCGTTATTCCGACAGACATACCGGTATCGGCGGCGACGGCGTTGTTCTTATCTGCCCGTCAGATAAGGCTGATGCGAAAGTACGTATGTTCAACAAAGATGGCAGCGAGGGCAAGATGTTCGGCAACGCTATCCGCTGCGTTGGTAAATATCTCTACGATAACCGTATGATCGATAAGACCGACATCACTATCGAAACCCTCAGCGGCATCAAAAAGCTTCGTTTGTTCATTCATAATAAAGAGGTTGACTCTGCCCGCGTTGATATGGGTAAGGCATATCTCCGTCCTTCCGAAATTCCCGTAAACTTCAGCGGTGATGAGGTTGTTGACCGTCTCGTTAATATCGGTGACGAAAACTATAATATCACCTGCGTTGGCCTCGGCAATCCCCACTGTGTTGTTTTCATTAAAAATATTGATAAGCTCAATATCGAAAACATCGGTCCGCAGTTTGAAAATTACGAGAAATTCCCCGAACGTATCAATACTGAGTTCGTTCAGATCATCGATGAAAAAACTCTCAAGATGCGTGTTTGGGAACGTGGCTGCGGCGAAACATGGGCTTGCGGCACAGGCGCTTGCGCTGCTGTTGTTGCGGCTTGTGAAAACGGCTTCTGCCGTAAGGGTGAAGAAATCACCGTTAAGCTTATCGGCGGCGATCTTAAGATCAAATATACCGATGAAACTATTTTCATGACCGGTAATGCCGACAAGATCTTCGACGGCGAGATCATTATCTGATAAAATCAACCATATAATAAAAAATACCTGTTCGGTTTTTCCCGGACAGGTATTTCTGCATTTTTTAGTTTAACAAAAGCCTCTCAAAAGAGAGGCTTTAAATTTATTTAGTCTGCTTTGTTGCCGAGAAGGTCGAGCCATTCAGAACCGGTATAGATCAACTTTTTGTTGAGATCGGTATCGAAAATTTCCTGACCGATGTTTGCACTGTATTCTCTTCTTTCGATAGAGCCGCAGATCTTTTTGTGGGTATTGTTTACCGTTTCAAAATTCAGACCGCTGCCCTTTGCCCAGAACGGGATCTGGGTTGAGTTCGGAGTGTCGCATCCGTAGTTTGCAACGTAGTCGATATGACCTGCATAATCGCCCGGACGTTCTTCTGTTGCATAGTAGCCTTCAAGCTCCATCCATCTGGGGAAGATCTCAAAGCTCATGTTGTAGGAGCTTATGCACTGTTTGAATTTATTCTTTGCAAATTTCCAAAGGTTTGCGTTTGCTTCGTCTATACAGCACATCATTGTCATCGGATGTGCAATAACGCCTATGCGGCTTTCGTAATTGTTGAACGTAAAACCGTATCTTCCGAACAAAGCGGTGCATTTTTCAAGGAAAAGATGTTCGTTGCCAACAGCAAAGCCCTGACCAAAGCCTTCTGCCTGACAAAATTCCCATTTTTCTTCCCACATATTGTTTGAACCGTACGTTCCCATAAAAGCAACAAAGCCTTCAACGGGGAGGGTTGCCTTAGGCTTGAGATACTGACCTCTCGAATCGCAAAGACATTTACATCTTCGAATACCGATAGCACCCATGTATCTGCCGTCAAAGCAAATAATGTTTTTCTGATCATCGGGAACTGTTACGTAAAGATCCTTGAAAATATGATGATTGCAGTTATGACCTTCAGCGCCGAAGATCGAGCAGCTTTCGTCGTCTTTTACCTTGTCGTAACATTCCTTTGTTACGTTTATTACTGTTGATTCGGTACGTTCAGAGCCTGAAATGAGAAATCCTATATGGTTGAATCTGTTTGATTTCGTTCCAAACATAACAGCAACCCTGCCGTTTTTATTCTGCCTTGGGAAATCGGAAATATAGTAGTTGCCGGGTAAGAGAACGATTCTTGCACCGCGGATCTCTCCGCATTTTTCGGTTGAGATCGTGTCTACCGCTTCCTGAATAACGTCCTGGTCATTTTTTCCGTCACAGCAAAGATGAGCAATTGTTTTGTCATGATCGCTCGAATCTGATGCTGCGATAAGGATAACGTCGCTTGTTTTCAAATTCAGATCCATGATGATTCTCCTTTTGGTTTCCGTTAATTTATATAAACTCTGGGAACGCGTTTTCCGATGTCGCATATTATTTCATACGGTATGGTGTCTATCGCATCCGAAAGCTCGTAAACGCTTTTTTCTGCTCCGAAAACAGTAACCTCGTCTTCGGTTTTAACATCAAGTCCCGTAACGTCAACCATGCACTGATCCATGCATATTCTGCCTATTATCGGT
>CAJGDF010000225.1 GCA_904502105.1 uncultured Clostridia bacterium | reverse complement strand
TTCTTAAAAATCCTCTTCCTTTAACAAGGGTTATGTCTTCTTTTGTTATACTCATATTGTTTGTTCCTTTCTTAAATTGTGTTCTGACAGGTCCTATATGATTAATTCCAATGTTGTCCTGATGTATATGAAATTATAACTTACATTTTTTACGGCAGCAGCATTTACCGTTATCTTCATCGCACAGTTTGTAATCGCCGCCTTCTATACGGATATTACTGCCCATAACAAGTGCTGTTGCTATTTTTTGACGTGCATCATTATATATTTGCTGAGCGGTCGTTCTTGCGATTTGCATATATTCAGCGCAATCTTCTCTTGACAACCCTTCTTTGTCGATGAGCCTGATAGTTTCAAATTCGTCAACTGTTATAATGACTGTATCCTTGCTGCCGCATACAGGATTAAATTCATTTGTTTTCGGCAGTTTGCATACTCTTCTACATTTTCTCGGTCTGGGCATATGTTCACCTCGCGAGTTTATTGTCATATGACATTTATGCTTATATTATAACACTATTTTCGTCATATGTCAATAATAATCTTTTTGAAAACTACTTGACAAACAATACTATGTATGATATAGTATTATGCAAGGAGTGGTATTGTGGATATACAAATAAAACGTGGAATACTTGAGGTTTGTGTTCTTGCTGCTATAAAAGAAGAGGATTCATACGGATATAAGATCATTAAAGATATTAAACCGTATGTTGATATTTCAGAATCAACTTTGTATCCGATACTTCGCAGGCTTGAATCTATGGATTTACTCTCTGTCAAAAATGTAGAGCATAACGGAAGGCTTCGTAAATATTATCATATAACATCTTCTGGCTTAAACCGATTAGCAGAGTTTAAAAAAGAATGGGAAGAACTTCAATCTATATATAATTTTATCAATAACGCGGGGAAGCAAAATGACAAAGAGTGAATTTCTTATTATACTTAGAAAAAATCTGATTTCTTTACCTGAACAGGACAGGCGTAAAACTATCCAATATTATGCCGAAATGATAGATGACCGAATTGAAGAGGGATTTTCAGAGGAAGACGCTGTTGAGCAAATCGGTCCTGTTTATGAATTAATAGCTCAAATTAAATCGGATTACGGAGAGACTACATCTGTTAATACTTCCGAACCAAACCGAAAACAACATAAAAAATCCGTAAATATTGGAGTCATGATCCTTTTGATCCTCGGTTTTCCGTTGTGGTTTTCACTGTTGATGGCGGTTTTTTCTGTTTTACTTGTCCTTTGTGTTTCTCTTTGGTCTTGTATAATTGCATTATGGTCTGTTTTTGTTTCTTTTATCGCCTGTTCGGTTGGCGGCATTATTTTAGGTGTTATTTTTAATATGCTTGGGCGCTTTGTATCCGGAACTGCAATGATTGGTGCAGGGATAATTCTTACGGGTTTAACAATTTTTACGTTTTACGCATGCAAGGCTGCAACAAAGGGTGCTGCTTATCTTACGAAAGAAACCGCGGTATTTATTAAAAATTGTTTTACTAAAAAGGAGGCAAGCTTATGAAGAGGACAACTTTAATATGGATGATTGCCGCCGTTTGTCTTGTGTTTATAGGATCAATTGTCTTTGGGGGTGTAATGATGTTCATCAAGTGGGATTTTACAAAATTAAGCACTGTTGAATATGAAACAAATACATATGAGCTTACAGATAATTTCAATGATATTTCCGTTATATCAAACACGGCAGAGATTGAATTTATTATTTCAGATAACGAACAGTGCACGGTGGTTTGTTATGAAGAGGTAAGTGAAAAACATTCTGTTTCTGTTGAAAATGATGTTCTTTTAATTAAGGTTGTCGATGCGAAAAAATGGTATGAGCATATAGGGATATTCAATGGAAGCCCCAAAATCACAGTATACCTTCCAAAATCAGAGTATAAAACCCTTTCAGTCAAAGACGATACAGGGGCTGTATCTGTTCCGAATGATTTTAGGTTCGAATCTGCAGATATCTCAACAAGCACCGGTTTTGTAAAATATTCAGCATCTGTTTCGGATTTTGTTAACATCAAAGCCTCTACAGGATCAATTCAAGTTAATGATATAACAGCAAAAACCGTTGATCTTGTGGTTTCAACAGGTAAAGTAACAGTTTCTTCCGTTTCCTGCGAAGAGGATATTTCGGTAAATGTAAGTACCGGTAAAACTGAGCTGACAGATGTTAAATGCAAAAGTTTCACATCAAAAGGCAATACAGGTAAGATCGATCTTGATAGTGTTGTTGCTTCCGAAAATATATCCATCGAACGAAGCACCGGTGATGTTACTTTTAGCAAATGCGATGCTTATGAAATGTTTGTCAAAACAGATACCGGTGATATTCGAGGCAGTATTCTTTCAAGCAAGGTTTTTATAACAAGATCCGATACCGGCAAGATAAATGTTCCTCATACAACAGACGGCGGCAAATGCGAGATGATGACGGATACCGGTGATATCCAAATAACGATTGAATAATAAAAAGTAAACGGTATAGCAAATAAATGCTATACCGTTTTGTGTTTAAGTAGTTAACGTTCTTCTCTGAAATAAGGAAGACCAAGAGCTGCAGGAGGCTGAGATTCTCTCTTTTTTCTTATACTTACAGCGATAAGAACTGCTATTGTTACAAGATAGGGGAGCATCTGGTAAAGACTGGTTGTTCTTTCTGCGTTTGTAATACCGAAAAGGGTAGGCATAAAGTTGTAGAACCAATAAAGAAGACCGAAAAGATAAGCGCCCCAAATAGTGTTGAGCGGCTTCCATGTTGTGAATATAACAAGTGCTACGGCGAGCCAACCGAGAGCTTCTATCTGACCGGTAGTTGCCCATATACCATTATTATAATCGAGAACGTAATAAAGTCCGCCGATACCTGATATACCTGCGCCGATAGTTGTTGCAAGGTATTTGTATTTTGTAACATTGATGCCGGCAGCATCTGCTGTTGCGGGATTTTCACCTACCGCGCGAAGGTTAAGACCTGCTCTTGTTTTATTAAGAAATACATGAAGAATAATGGCAAGAATTATTGCACCGTAAACAAGAAAACCGTATGAGAAAAATACGTTGCCTATAATCGGAATATTGCTCAAGAACGGGATCTTTGCCTGAAAAGCACTGTTTGAAACGGGTGCTGCGGTATAAACCTCACCTTCAAGCATGTACGCACCGAAGAAGTTTGCAACACCCATGCCGAATGTCGTGAGCGCAAGACCTGTTACATTCTGATTTGCTCTGAGAGTTACGGTAATGAAGCTGAAGAGAAG
>CAJGDF010000224.1 GCA_904502105.1 uncultured Clostridia bacterium | reverse complement strand
TGACGTTCGTACCTACTGGTCCGGTGAAGCTACCGAACGCGTTACCGGCTATAAACTCGAAGGTAAAGCTGCTGAATCCAACGGTATTATTCACCTTCTCAACTCCGGCGCTGCTTGTCTCGACGCTTCCGGTGTTTGCACAGATGAAAACGGCAACGCTACTATGAAAAAATGGTGGGAAGTTACCGATGAAGATATAAAGAAGATGACCGATGCTACTGTTTGGTGTGAAGCTGGTCAGGATAACTTCAGAGGCGGCGGATTCTCAAGCCATTTCAACACCTTTGCTGAAATGCCCTGTACTATGATCCGTCTTAACATCGTTAAGGGTCTTGGTCCCGTTCTTCAGATTGCTGAAGGTTGGACTGTAAATCTCCCCGAAAAGGTTAACGATATCCTTATGGAACGTACTAACCCCACTTGGCCCTGTACTTGGTTCGCTCCCCGTTGCGACGGCAAAGAAGGCTCTCCCTTCAAGACCGCTTACGAGGTTATGATGAACTGGGGCGCTAACCACGGTGCTATCTCTTACGGTCATATCGGTGCAGACCTTATTACTATGTGTTCTATGCTCCGTATCCCCGTTTGTATGCATAACGTACCCGAAGATCAGATCTATCGTCCCGCTGCATGGAATGCATTCGGTATGGATAAAGAAGGTCAGGACTACAGAGCTTGCGCTACCTACGGTCCTCTCTACAAATAATTATTATTTAACATCAAAGACGGAACTCTTACGGGTTCCGTCTTTTTTATGTTAAAATATAGCATATACTTGAAAAATCTCACTTTTTATGCTATAATACAAGTATTAAGAGCTGTTAGTTTCCCTGAATTCGTATATTTTATTTGAAAGGAAAGATTAAAAGTGAAGAAAAGTCTGATTGTTGTTTTTATAACGCTGCTATCTTTATTTGTTTCCTCTTGCAGTAACGGGAAAATCGGGTTGACAGATATGGAAATTGCAAAATATCTTTCCCAAATTGATGGGATAACTGAAATAGGTTCGGAAGATTACGATATTCCATTTGATTTCTCTGTCGATGATTGGGTGTTATGCGTGTGCCCTAGCGCTATTCCTGCTATTGGAAGTAAAATAAATGATTCAAATATGATGTATTATAGCGTAGATCTTTCTAGATTGATTAGTTTTCGAGAGCCATACGGGGATTCTTTTATTTATTATGATTATTGGTCTTATCTCAAACGATCTTATATTATGCGACGTTCCTATTTAACAAACTCGATTGAACTTCCATATCTTTTTCAGGGGGTAGATTCAATGAATTGTTCTCCGGAATGGCATGAATGGTTGGATTACAATATACCGTATAGCGTTGGTACTCCTGAAGAACATGGACTTTTTAATATCTATTGGTTTAATCCTGTTGAACAAAAATATGAAAGAGGTATCTACATACGTGAAATTGAAAATGCTACCGAAATATATGCCGTATTTCATGAAATATCTTTGTTTTACGGAACAGACCATGTAGCACCGTATCTGCTCTCCGAAGAAATGTTTGAAAAGATGCAGAACGAATTTGGAGAATCGTTTAATGCGGACGGATATGTTAAAGGAACCGTATCTGAATTCTCAAACTGGTTTATGGGCGAATATCTTAAAGAAGTTCCGTCTGTTTTTGCAAATATAGAGGAAGAAGTTTATTTCCCTAAATACGGAGGCAGTTTAAATTACAGCTTTGATGAAGCAGATGAATTGGTTCCAGAAATGATTGATGATCTTAAAGAATTGGGAGTTAATTTTGATTTGATAACATCGTGTATTATAAAAATAACAATTCCTTATAATTCAAAACTCAAGGATATTTCCTGGGAACTGATAGCTTGATTTTCGTTATTGAATATAAGGAGGTTTATCGATGAAAAAAATAGTTATTTTTGTCGTGTTCGTTTTTTTTAGCCTTTCTTTTATGTCGTGTGAGAAATCCGAGCAAAAGTCTAAAGACTTTACGTATATGCAGGCAGCCGAATATTTAGCTTCTCTTGATGGAGTGTTCCAGCTCGGGTACGACTATTACCGTCAACCTGACCCATTTTCAACAGAACCATATTTTACAGGTTGGTACGGTATCCCTATCAAAGATAATACAGTTTATTTAAACAAGTTCGCTATTTACTATAAAACGGTGGATTATTATGGTTCGTCTTCTTCTATTTTGCTTGAAACTGTTCGTTTTGAAGAGTTGCTATGCATTAAGCACCCTGAGCGATTCCATCAGATTTCTATATTTGATCAATATTCAATAAATGAAGATGCTATGCGTCTCGGAGTTACTCATGATAATATTGGATATCTTTTTGAACGGTATAATGTGAAAACGTCTCCATCTTGGACAGAGTGGATAGAATATAATATTCCATATCATCATCATTCTAATCGAATTTGTAGCAACGGAAAAAATTCCGCCTTTTGGGTTAATCCTATGACCGAAAAACTTGAAGAGGTTATTTATATTCGAGAACTTGATAATAAAACAGAAATATACGTGGTCTTTCAGCAAATTTCTTTGTTATATGATCGCGCTACACGGGGGTTGTCGTACTCTCCTTTCTTTATGTCTGAGGATCTTTTTGAAAAGATTGAAACTGAGTTCGGAGATGATTTTAATGAAAAAAATTATGTAAAGAGTTCTTTTTTAGAATTTTATAATTGGTATTCGGGAGAATACACCGAAAAAGTCCCTGATATTTTCAGAAAGGTGAAAAAGGATGTATATTATCCTGCTTATTACGGGCATAACAATATTGCGGAATTATTGGCTGAACGTGGCTACAGTGTCCCCGAAATATTCATTGAAGACATGATAAATTTAGGTGTTGATTACGATAATATCAAAGTAAATATCATCAAAATAACAGTTCCTCATGACGGTACAATTCAAGATATATGTTGGGAACTTATAGGGTGAAAACTGAATAATAATTTAAGACACGTTTTTTTTATAACGTGTCTTTGTGTTTTGTGCGATTTATCTTTTCTTTTTGTTTTTTATTTGATTTGTGCCTGCTTCGGAACCGGAAATATCCTTCGTTTTTTCTTCTAAAGTAGTTTCCCAAATAAAGTCACCGCTGCCTGTTGACTCAGTTGCTGAAACAACGGGAGTATTCATGAAAATATTTTCAAGATGTTTTGTTGAGTTTGATTTGTTGTTCTTTTGCATAATTCGCTCCTTTTTTTATTTATATTTTACTCATTGGTCAGAATCGTATTCAGGAAAAGTTTATATTTCCTCTTGATTTTTTTTGCGATTTATGATATTA
>CAJGDF010000223.1 GCA_904502105.1 uncultured Clostridia bacterium | reverse complement strand
ATTCGAGAGTTCTTACGGGAATATCGAGAGAACGGAAGAAATCAACGCTGTTCTGCCAAAGCTTATCGAACCACATCGGGCTTTCTTCGGGCTTACAAACAACGATCATTTCCTGCTTTTCAAACTGATGGATTCTGTAAACACCGCGTTCTTCAATACCGTGAGCACCAACTTCTTTACGGAAGCAGGGAGAGTAAGAAGTGAGGGTCTGGGGAAGGTTTTCTTCTTCGATAAAGGAATCGATAAATTTACCGATCATGGAGTGTTCACTTGTACCGATAAGGTAAAGGTCTTCGCCTTCGATCTTATACATCATGTTTTCCATTTCAGCAAAGCTCATAACGCCTGTAACAACGCTGGAACGGATCATAAACGGAGGAATGTAGTAAGTAAAGCCGCGATCGATCATAAAATCACGTGCGTAGGAAAGGATTGCGGACTGAAGACGCGCAATATCGCCGCAAAGGTAGTAGAAACCGTTGCCGCTTGTTTTACGTGCGCTGTCGAGGTCGATACCGTTGAGGCTTTCCATGATATCAACGTGGTAGGGAATTTCGTATTCGGGAACAACGGGTTCACCGAATTTTTCAACTTCAACGTTTTCGCTGTCATCTTTACCGATGGGAACTGTGGGGTCGATGATGTTGGGGATAACGAGCATGATCTCTCTGATCTTTGCTTCGAGCTCGGGTTCGAGTGCGGAAAGACGTTCAAGCTCGCCTGCGATAGCGGCAACTTCTTTTTTAACTTCTTCTGCCTCTTCTTTTTTGCCCTGACCCATAAGCATACCGATCTGTTTGCTTACGGAGTTTCTCTTTGCTCTGAGCGCGTCGCCCTGAACTTTTGCTTCACGGTATTCTGCGTCAAGTCTGATAACTTCGTCAACGAGAGGAAGCTTCTGATCCTGGAATTTCTTTTTGATGTTTTCTTTAACGATTTCGGGGTTAGCTCTGAGGAATTTTATATCAAGCATTTTGATTTCTCCTTATAAATTTATTTGCATCGCTTCGAGAAGCGCGTTAAAATCGTCTTCGTTATAATATTCAAGCGTTATAGTTCCGCCTTTTTTACCTGTCGGCTTGATCGTTGCCTTACGTCCCCACTGCTTGGAGATGTTTTCTTCGATCTCTGCATAGTAGATCTCGTTTTTTCTTACCTTCGGCTTTTTGTCGGTCGGCTCTTTCTTTTCTTTTGAAAGGGCTTCGATCTGACGAACGGTGAGATCTTTATCAACAATTTCCTTTGCGAGCTCTAAAAGCTTTTCGGGGCTGTATGTCTCCATCAAAGGCAGAAGAGCTCTGGCATGACCGGATGTTAACTTGCCTGCAAGAACGAGATCGAGGATCTCCTGCGGCAATGCGAGAATTCTCATCGCATTTGCAACGACGGGACGTGATTTTCCGACCCTTTTCGATATCTCTTCCTGTGTAAGACCGTATTCTTCAATGAGAGTTTTATAGCCTTTCGCTTCTTCAACCGCATTGAGATCTTCTCTCTGCAGGTTTTCGATAAGGCCTATCTCAAGGGCGGTTTTATCGTCTATTTCTTTAACGATAACCGGAATTTCGGTCTGTCCTGCCATTCTTGACGCTCTCCAACGGCGTTCACCGGAGATTATCTGGTATCTCTCCCCTACTTTGCGGACGATTATCGGCTGTAAAAGTCCGTGTTCGGCAATTGATGAGGCAAGCTCGGCAATTTTTTCTTTATCAAAAAACTTACGGGGCTGACTCTTGTTAGGCTCCACTTCCGATATCCCCACAAATATTACCTGACCCTCTTCGGCGGTTATATCTATCGAGTTTTCGGCAAACAGATCTTCAAGGCCGCGCCCGAGTCCTGTCTGTTTTTTCATTGTCTTATTTTCCCTTTAAGTTATTTTTTCTTGTTTCGTTTAACGATCTCCTCGGCGAGCGAATAATATGCTGTCGAGCCTTTTGCGCCTCGGTCATAGTAGTTTACGGGCTTACCGTGGCTCGGCGCTTCGGTCAATCGTATATTTCTCGGTATGATGGTTGAAAACATCTTGTCTGCAAAATATTTTTTAACCTCCGAGAGGACCTGGTTTGTTAAATTAAGTCTTCCGTCGTACATTGTTACAAGCACGCCCTCGATGTCAAGGTTGGGATTGTAAAGGCGACGGACTTGCTTTATGGTGTTTGTAAGCTGTGAAAGACCCTCAAGCGCGAAAAATTCGCACTGTATGGGGATAAGTATCGTGTCTGCGGCAGTGAATGAGTTGAGCGTTAAAAGACCGAGAGACGGCGGACAGTCGATTATAATATAATCAAATTCCGTTCCGAAGCTTAACGCCTGCTTGAGACGGCTCTCACGTTTTTCGCCTCCGACAAGTGCTATCTCAGCGCCTGCAAGACCTATGCCCGACGGTATTACGGACAGGTTCTTGAAGCCCGTTTTTATGATAGCTGAGCGGAAAAGCTCCTCGTCAACATTTTCAGCCGTGATTATATCGTATGTAGAAACAGATACTTTTTTCTTATTGATTCCGCATCCTGTTGTTGCATTGCCCTGCGGGTCAAAATCGACAAGAAGGACATTCGCATTGTGCTTTTCAGCAAGGCAGGACGCAAGGTTTACGGCAGTTGTCGTCTTTCCGACACCGCCTTTTTGGTTTGCAACAGCAATTATTTTTCCCAAAATGTCTCTCCTTACCGTGTGTTTGTTGACTTTTTATATTATATCACTTTTTACAGTAAAAATCAAGTATTATCTACGTTTTTCATAAAATTATTTTGTTTCACGTGAAACAATGGTTTAACACCGATCTGTTAATGTTTCACGTGAAACAATTTTTATTGTTCTGCATATACTGACAATAAACGACAAACGGAGGACTTATATGCTGCAAGTAATTTTTGAGATCATTTTATCGCTTTTTGCTGTGATCGGAGTGATTTGCGTGTTGAATGAATTATCTAAAATTTTCTGTTTTCGCAAAAAGGTCGGCAAAGCAGAAATTATTATAGAATTTGATAAAGATGCCGATAAACGTTCATATATCAACGAAATACTGTCCGACCGCAGAATTGATGTAATAATAAAAGTTCCGTCGGATAGTCTTGCTGACTTTGACCGGACGGAACTTTGTGACCTTATCGAAAAAGGTAAAATTATTTTGTTTTAACTGTTTTTCAGCTTTCTGCGAAGTTCAACCTGGATCTCTTCTTTTAACGGCTCACCGAATTCGTTAATAAAGTTCGGCTGCTCGTTATGGTCGTCAACAAGAATGATATTTCTCTCTGCCAACTGTTTGCCGACCTCGTCTCTCAT
>CAJGDF010000222.1 GCA_904502105.1 uncultured Clostridia bacterium | reverse complement strand
TGGATTTGCAACCTATAACGATTCAAAAGATATAGAGCGATATGAAAAAGAGATAGACATATATCTTCAGCAACAGCAAACATACCAGTCTGAGATAGATGTTATAGCACCGCAGATAGAAGAAGCCATTGCGGAGAAAACGGCTTTGCAGGAAGAAATTACTGCGATAAAAAAGAAGATAATCTATAAAACAAAGCCTACCGCATTTCTTACTTTTGACGACGGCACATCCTACAACACTCTCAAAATTCTCGACATTCTTAAAGAGAACAATATCAAGGCGACGTTTTTTGTTGTTGGCACACAGATTGAAAACGGCGGCTCCGCAAGTAAAGAAGCCATTCAGCGTATCGTTGCCGAGGGACACGTTCTTGCTATTCATGCATATGAGCACGAATACAGTAAGATCTATTCTTCAGCCGAAGCATATTTCGAGGATTTCAATAAAATATCCACAATGCTCTACGAAATGACCGGATTCAAGCCCAATATCGTCCGTTTCCCGAGCGGTACTGCATCCGCACGCTCGTTCTGCGGTAAGTATGGCGGAAACACCGATATTTATTACGATATAATCAGCAAGCTTTATGCTGACGGATATACCGTTATTGACTGGAACGTTGATACTGTAGACTATACAAAATCCACAGGTGTTGACAAGATCGTTGAGAATGCGGTTTCCGGTGCAAAAACACGTTTGAGCCGTGAATATAAAGCGGCTGTTATTCTCATGCATGACACTGCTGATACAGTTTCTGCTCTTCAGAGAGTTATTGACGGCGTAAAAGGCATCGGAATGGATTTTGAAGTTCTTGTCAAAGGCGGATATATCACCCGTCAGATCGCAGAAACAGAAAAACCGTAAACAAGGGGAAAATAAAGTGAAAATAGTTATTAAAGTCGGTTCATCGACTCTTACACATACAAGCGGAAAACTTGATTTTCGCATGATAGACAGACTCGTTCGTGTTATTGCCGATATAAAAAATGAAGGTCATCAGGTAGTTTTGGTTTCTTCGGGTGCTCAGGTTGCGGGTATGTCCCGTCTTCGTCTCGAAAGAAAGCCTGATGATATAACAAAAAAACAGGCTCTTGCGGCTGTCGGTCAATGTGAGCTTATGGCAATATATGACCGATTCTTTTCCGATTACGGATATAACGTCGGTCAGATACTCCTTAATAAACAGGTTATCGATATCCCTGCCCTCAAGGAAAACGTAACGAACACCTTCAATGCGCTTCTCGATTACGACTGTATTCCTATCGTCAATGAAAACGACAGCGTTGAGGTCGAAGAGATCAAGATTGGCGAAAACGATACACTTTCTGCTCTTGTTGCAACATTTATCGGTGCAGATAAGCTTATAATGCTTACCGACGTTGATGCTTTTTACGACGGCGCACCCGATGACGAAGGCTCCCGTCCTATTCCCGTTATCGAAACTATCGATGACCGTATCAGACAGCTCGCAGGCGGTGCAGGCTCCGACAAGGGTACAGGCGGTATGTTTACAAAGGTATCTGCCGCAGATATTGCTACTTCCGCAGGTATTGATGTTCATATCGTTTACGGCAAAAAGCCCGATCTGATTTATGATGTGCTTGACGGCAAACGCGCAGGCACTGTGTTTAAAAAGAAAAAACAGGAGAATTAACATGACTCTCGACGAAATTGGCGCAAAAGCAAAAAAAGCCTCGTATTCCCTTTCCTGTATGGGCTCTGCGAAAAAGAACGAAGCACTTCTGGCTATGGCTGATGCGCTCAGAGAAAATTGTGCTTATATAATTGAAAAGAATTCCGAGGATATCGAAAATGCCAGAGGAAAGATCAAGGACAGCCTTATCGACCGCCTTTCTCTCGACGAGAAGCGTGTAAACTCTATGGCTGACGGTATCGAAGATGTTATTTCTCTGCCCGATCCGATCGGTGTGGGCCTCGGTTCTTCCGTTCGTCCCAACGGCTTGAAGATCGAAAAGGTCAGAGTTCCGCTCGGTGTTATCGCTATTATTTATGAGGCTCGTCCTAACGTTACCGCTGATGCCGCGGCTTTAACTCTCAAATCAGGCAACGCAGTTATTCTCCGAGGCGGCAAAGAAGCCATAAATTCAAATATGGCTATCGTTTCCGTTATGAGAGGTGCTCTCGAAAAATGCGGCGTTGATCCTAATGCAGTTCAGCTTATCGAAGATACTTCCCGCGAAACAGCAAACGCCCTCATGCGCCTTAATAAATACGTGGATGTACTTATTCCCAGAGGCGGCGCAGGTCTTATAAAATCTGTTGTTGAAAACTCTACAGTTCCCGTTATTGAAACAGGCACAGGCAACTGCCACGTTTATGTTGACAGCCTTTGCGATCTCGATATGGCGGCAAATATCGTTTTTAATGCGAAAACATCACGCCCGTCCGTTTGTAATGCAGAGGAAAGCCTTCTCGTTCATAAAGATGTTGCAGAAATATTTTTGCCTTACGTGAAAGAACGTCTCGATGCGAAAAACGTTGAAATAAGAGGCTGCGAACGTACTGCACAGATCATTCCCTGCACTCCCGCAACCGATGAGGATTTTTATACCGAATTTCTTGACTATATCATCTCTGTCAAGGTCGTTGATTCTCTCGATGAGGCTATCGAGCATATTAATCTTCACGGAACAAAGCACAGCGAATGTATCGTTACCTCAAGCTATGAAAATTCACGCGAATTTCTTACCCGTGTCGATGCTGCGGCTGTTTATGTCAATGCTTCAACACGCTTTACAGACGGCGGCGAATTCGGCCTCGGCGCTGAAATAGGTATTTCAACACAGAAGCTCCACGCCCGCGGTCCCATGGGTCTTAACGAGCTTACGACCGTTAAATTCTGCGTTTACGGCGACGGTCAAGTCAGATAATAACCGAAATAATTTTACATCAACATCAACCTGCGACGGCTAAAAAATCTGTCGCAGGTTTTTATATATTATATTGACAAATTTATATCGTTTGTGCTATAATAAAAGAAAAGGATGTGATCGCATAAAGTACATGATTTTTTTCATAGGTACTTTATGCGTTTTTTTATTAAACAAACAGGAGGTAAAAACTATGTATATCCTATTTCAAAACATCTGGTCTAACCTAAAAAAAGAACCTTTGGTCTCTTTACTGTTCATCTTGCAGATAGCTATTACTTCCTTTATTATCTTTTCAACATCATTTGAGTATAAGTATTCAACCAATCAGTTGGATATGGTTAATACTGCGCACAGTGATTATATTTATTATTATATTTATCCTGCGAATTTTGATGCTT
>CAJGDF010000221.1 GCA_904502105.1 uncultured Clostridia bacterium | reverse complement strand
GGCTCAGATCACCGGGAGTTGCGGCAAGAGTGGGAACTGTAAAAGATTCACTTATACGGCTCGCAGTACTTCTATGACCCGTAACAAGATCGCCGAATCTTTGGATGATAACACCTCCGCCAAGCATATTTGAAAGACGGGCAATGCTTTCGCCGTAACCGTTGGAATCCTTGAAGGGCTCTGAAAAATGTTTTGCAACAAGAAGCGCAAAGTTTGTATTTTCTGTTTGAAGAGCGGGATCTTCGTAGCTGTGACCGTTAACAGTAACTATACCGTTCGTGTTTTCGCTTACAACAGCACCTTTTGGGTTCATACAGAATGTTCGAACAAGGTCTCCGTACTGCTGTGTACGGTAAATTATCTTACTCTCATAAAGTTCATCGGTAAGATGAGCAAAAAGTGCCGCAGGGAGTTCAACACGAACACCGATATCAACACGGTTGCTTTTTGTGGGGATAGAAAGGCTTTCGCATACGGATTCCATCCACGAGCTTCCGCTTCTGCCTGCAGAAATAATGCATTTTTCGGCTTCAAACTCTTCACCCTTGTCGGTCGTTACTCTGAACATACCGTCAACATTTTCAACGGTCTTTGCGGGAGAGTTAAAACGGAAATCAACCTTATCCTTTAATTCATTATAGATATTTTCAAGAACGATATAGTTAATATCCGTTCCGAGATGACGGACAGATGCATCGAGAAGATGAAGTTTATTCTGAAGACAAAGCTTTTTGATAGAGGTATTTGCGGTGGTATAGAGCTTTGTTCCTTCGCCGCCGTAAGAAAGATTTATTTTATCAACATAATACATCAGATCGAGCGCCTGCTGTTTACCTATATATTCGTAAAGAGTGCCGCCGAACTGATTGGTAATGTTGTATTTACCGTCAGAGAATGCACCCGCACCGCCGAAGCCGTTCATTATCGAACATGATTTACAGTTGATGCAGCTTTTGATCTTTTTGCCGTCAATGGGGCATTTACGTTTATGAAGAGGATTGCCCGCTTCAAGAACCGTTATTTTAAGATCGGGACGGAGCTTCATAAGCTCATATGCGGAAAAAATACCGCCGGGGCCCGCACCTATTATAATAATATTGCTTTTCATAAAAAAACCTTTCTTGAGAAAGAGATTGTCACAACCATAATTATACCTTATTTTTATTTAAAAATCAATGGGTATAAAAAAATATTTTTAGTTGTTCTATATTGACAAAACAAAAAAACTGTGCTATACTAAAATCGCAGAAAGTCAAAACTGCAAAAATAATTAAGCCACAGGAGGCGATTGATATGACAAGCTTATATTCATCGGATGTTATTCTTTCGCCGCTTAATGAGGGCTGATAATCTTTTTTGAACAGATACGCATCCGATCTCGGGTGCGTTTATTTATTTTAACATCTGTAAGAGCATCCGAAAGGATGCTTTTTGTTTTTCGTGGAAAGCATTTGCGAATATAAGGCAGACAACGGAAAGTAATTTTCAGGGAGTGATGCCTTATGAAGAGATTAAAAAGCAAACTGTTGAACATGGATATAAACACTGCGACATACAGCGAGATGTATGAAGGACATATGTTAATAGTACCCGGGCCTACGCCTGATTACGATGCGACATATTACAACGAAAACATAGGTTTTGAAATCTCAACAACCCATAAGCTTGCCCAGGATAAGCCGACAGTTACTGTATATATCCCATACGACGAAATTTTTCACGAAACAAAAGGAGAATCAGCAATGAAACGACTTAAATATTTTCTTTTACAGATGGACAACAATACAACGACATACAAAGAAATGTATGAAGGCAGAATGCTTATGGAGCTACCCACCAAATACGATCCGTTAAGAGACGAGGAAGTGGCGAGAGATCCGGAAGTTCATCATAACCCTCAGTATTGGCACGATGATCTGAGTGTAGATATCGACAGTACCCACAGATTAGCGCAGGATAAGCCGACATTGACATGGAATATCCCAACAGAAAAACTCGGATTTGACACATATTCCGTTGCGGCGGCGGATCACTGTCTGCGTGAATTCAAGAAATATATTGATGAATTAAATGCCGAGCTTTACAACAGAAACAGACCAAAGAACGAAACGGGGTGGTATTACCTTTGCGAACCCGGCGGCGAGGTGTTGAAACGAAATGCCGCATACTTTTCGGTATGTCCGCAAAAAGATTATATAAACGGTTCGGGCGATACGGTCTTCATGCTTGATGACGGCGTTGAACGTCCGCCGAAGATGTGTCTTTGCATTCAGCTTCAGGTTCAACTGCCGAAAAGAAAAATAAGAAAGACTATCCAGATGCTTTGCCGCGATCTTCCCGATGCTGTTGACAAGTTTATAATGGAATTTGACCCGACAAAGCTCGAAAAAGCGCTTGAGCTTTCGGAAAAACAGACGGCGATAAGGAAGTGGTTAAAAACGAGCGATTATTGCGCGTTTATTGCAAACGAAAGCATATTGCCGCGTTCAAAAGGTACAGATTTACCGATGACGGATGCTATCCCGTTTCAGTCAACACCCGACGATGAGATCGAGGTCTGCGGTGTCAGAGGCATGGGGATAAAGAAAGGTGTCACGGTCATAACTGGCGGCGGCTATTCGGGTAAATCAACGCTTCTCGATGCGATATCGTCAGGGATATACGATCATATTTCGGGCGACGGACGAGAACTTTGCATAACGGACGAAAGTGCTGTGAGTATCTCCGCAGAAGACGGACGAAGCGTTAAACACGTTAACATAGCGCCGTTTATAAAATGGTTGCCGAACGGAGACACCGCCGATTTTTCGACCGATCATGCCTCGGGTTCGACTTCGCAGGCGGCGAACATCATGGAGTCGGTCGATTGCGGCGCAAAGCTTTTACTCATTGACGAGGACAGAAGCGCCACGAACTTCATGATCCGCGACAAGGTTATGAAAAAACTTATAGAAAAAGAGCCGATAACTCCGTTTACGGACAGAGTCAACGAACTGTTTGAAAAGCAAGATGTTTCGACTATACTAGTCATCGGCGGTAGCGGCGAATATCTCTCCGTTGCCGATAAAATTTACATGATGGGAGATTATCTTATTCATGATGTTACGAACGGTTCAAAGCTTATCTGCGAGGGCTACGGAATTTCCGCAGACACTCCCTCCCCTGCCGATTGGACGCAGAGCAGAACGCTTTATTCGGATCATTTTTCGTCATATCCCGAGGGAAGCGGCAGTGAAAAGCTTGAAGTTTCGGATATGGGTTTTATCATCATCGGGGACGAACGCATCGATGTCCGAGGTCTTCACG
>CAJGDF010000220.1 GCA_904502105.1 uncultured Clostridia bacterium | reverse complement strand
TATATTCTGTTGTTCTTCTCAATGATTCTTCCGAAAGTGCGGTTATTACATCGTTTCTTGAATGCATGCCGCCCTGACCGCCTCTCTGGAAAATAACGAAGGGAACGCCTGCATGAGCGAAGGGGGTGGAGTCGCTCGGGAAAACGCCTGTCGAAACGGAAACGGGGAATGCTATCTCTGCGGCGCAGAACTGCATGAATGCCTTGATCGAATCGTCGCCCGAAACGCACGCAATATCGTTGCCGATTATCGTGCCTGTCATGTCGATGTTCATACCGAGAACGAAGCTGTCAAGCTCTTCTTTATGTTCTTTAACATATGCCTTACTGCCCAAAAGACCGAGTTCTTCGCTTCCGCACCAGATAAAGCGAACGGTTCTCATCGGTTTGTTTTTAATATAATAAGAATAAAGAGACATCAGGTTTGCGCAGCCCGAAGCATTGTCCCATGCGCCTTTGGAGTAACGGGTACTGTCATAATGAGCGGTAAATGCAAATTTTTCGCTGTCGATCTCGCCTTTGATCTCTGCAACAACGTTGCCCGAGGTGAGTGTAACATTTCTCTGTTTGAGCTTCATTTTAACTGTTGAGGGCATATCCTTAACAAGCTTTAAGGCATCAGCCGCGCGTATAAGCAATCCGGGGAGTTCTCCGAGCTCTGCAGTATTCTTTTTAATTGCTCGAACAGCAAGATCAGTTTTGTTTTTATCATCAAAAATAGAGCCGTCAAGTGTTAAAAAGCCGGCTGCTTTTTTATCCAAAAGCTTTTTGTAAAGATCGTGATGAATAGCATTAACAAAAACGATCTTACCCTCGCAGCCTTCAAGTTCGATATCGCTGCCTGAGCCTGCATACATAAACGGAGCTTCAATGCCGTCGTCCGGTGTTGAACCTGTTCTGCCGTAGCCCGTAACGTGGATATAAGTTTCTTTTTTGCCCGAGGATACGCAAAGAGAAGCCTCGTCAATATCAAAATGATCTACCTCAAACGGCTCGTATGTTGCTGTTCCGCCCATTGATTCAACGGTTTCGATGATTATATCCGCAGCCTTTTTCTCGTTTTCTGTTCCACCCATGCGGTTGAAATATATTTTTTTAATAAATTCGATCTGTTTAAAATTACTCATGTTAAAAGTCCTTTCGTTAGATGCTAAAAATCAGTTTTTATTTATTATTTCAAGTTTCCCGTCTTTTATTTCCATGATGATATACCCGTCACTGTAACCAACAGAGCCGGGGTTTACACATAAAACGCCGTTCACGTCTTCCTGTGCACGTATATGGGTATGCCCGTATAATGCTACTGTGCAGCCGTTCCTTTTTGCGGCTGCCGCTAATGCTGAAAGATCTGATTTTACACCGTATTTATGTCCGTGTGTTATAAAAAATTTGATTCCGCCGTACGTTACAACTGCTTCTGTCCGAACATCACAGAACCAATCGTTATTTCCGCATACTTCGCAGATTGCAAGTGTTGGGAAATAACGTGAAAGAACGTTGCAGTCAGAATGAATATCCCCGAGAAAAATTACGTTGTCGGGTTTGTTTTCATTGATGGCATCGATCATCGTTGCCGTAAATCCGTGTGAATCGGAAAAAATTAATATTTTCATAGATGCATTATACTATTTATTGTCAGAATTGTCAAGTACCGAATATAATGGTTAATGAGTAAGGAGTTGATACATTTTTGAATAACATCTTTGATTCTATCGATGAAAAAAAGCTGTCGCAGGCGATATCTCTTGTTAAAGAAATGATAGGACCGACGGAAGCCGCAAAACTTGAAAAAAACTTTTCCGAGCAAAAAGGAAAACAGCTTGCCGCAGGACTGAATTCGAAGGATATGGCAATGGTTAAGACGTTTATAGAAAATCCCGAACTGCTTCGCAAGGTATTATCCACACCTCAGGGAAAACAGGCAATACGTAATATTACTAAGTGATAACACTGAGAGGTTTTTGAATATGGATGATATGTTATCCAAAATTTCGGAATTACTGTCCGACCCTGCACAGGCTGAAAAAATAAAACAGATCGCAGACTCACTTTCCGGGATCAATAACGAAAATGATGAGACTGCTCAAGAATCTCACAGTACATTTTCTGAACCTGTATCCTCACAGAACTCAGATAATGATCTTATGTCTTCATTGTTGGGCAGCGGAGGTTTTTCCAAAGACAGAATGTCAAGAAATATTGCCTTGCTTCACGCGATAACACCGTATCTTCGTCCGTCAAGAGCATCGAAAATATCGTCTGCAATTAAAGCAATACAGGTAATAGATATTTTATCGAAAGCGAGATAGTGCAGTGTATTCATCATGCGTCAGCAAGATGTCTAAACCTCATTACGATCAAAAAGAATGTAAGAGCAGTATTTGTGATTACAGAAATGTCCAACCTAAAATCGACCCTGTAATGTGCAACGAACCGTATGCGTGTTCAGAACAGTGTTCGGCAGGTATATCGGATAAAATCATTTCTGCGGTAAAGGGATTTTCGTTTGACGATATTCTGATAATCGCGGTCTTTATTCTTCTTTTTAATGAAAATAAGCAGGATGATTTTCTCATTTTACTTATTCTTGCGGTTTTGTTTTTCTCCTGAAAAAAAGACAGAACGTATTCCTGTTCAGCCGGTTACGTTCTGTCTTTTTTTATCGTATGTAAATAACAATTACCGATATGTCATCCTTTTCAGCAAGTCTTACTTTTTTTGCCTCTTCATTGATATGGCTTGCGAGGCATATCGGATCGAGATTTTCAGTTTTAACATCGGACAGCAGTTTTTTTATCCAATTTCCATCATGTGAAATGAGTCCGTCCGATACCATTACTATAACATCTCCTTTTATTATCATGCATTTGCTTCTTCCCGGAGAAATATCGTCAAGTATTCCTATGGGTAGTGTGGAAGAACCGATCTCGTATACGTTTCCTTTTCTCAATATGTATGACGGAGCGGCGCCGGCTTTTATAAATTCGCAAATTCCCGTTGATTCGCAGAGAATTGCAATGTCCAGTCCCATTACGGATTCATCGGCAGTTTTAAGCATTGCTTCATTTATGATTTTTAATGCATCGTTTTTATCAAATCCCTGCGATAAAAGCTTTTTTAACAGAGCCGAGATCCTGAAGCTTTGTTGTCCTGCATTTGCACCTGTTCCCATTCCGTCTGCTATAACGTATACCTGCCGTCCGTCTTCAGCAACAAATGATACACAGGTGTCCCCGCAAATATTTTCTCCTTGTTTGGGGGTTGATGCGGAAGCGCTGTCTGCATAAATTTGAGAACCGTTATTTGCTTTTGATTCTTTTT
>CAJGDF010000219.1 GCA_904502105.1 uncultured Clostridia bacterium | reverse complement strand
GGCTCTTTCATGCCCCAGAAACGGGATGTTAAAACAGAAGCACCCATACCGATACCCATACAGCATATCTGAAAGATATTTATAAACTGCGTTGCAAGAGATGAAGCCGACAACTGAGCATCGCCCATACTGCTGAGCATGACGGTATCCATGAGATTTATGCCGACAGTTATCAGCTGCTGAAGGGAGATGGGTATTGCTATTTTAACAATTTTTTTGTAGAACTCTTTTGTTCCCAAGTAGCTTTTAATTACATTTTTATCCATAATTTTACATCACCTGATTTGATATTATACCACCGATAACCCAAAAAGTCAACAAAAAAAGATCTCCTACTCTTCACATATCAGATTCAACCGATATGATCATAACAGTAAGAGATCTTTCATATTTGGAGGGTGGAATTTTCTATTCTTTCATGCCCATAAGAAATGCCTTGATCTTTTCGCTTTTGGGATTATCGAAGACTTCTTCGGGAGTGCCTTCTTCTTCTATAAGCCCATCTGCAATATATATTATATGATCCGATACATTTTTTGCAAACTCCATTTCATGGGTAACTATTATCATTGTATGTTCGGAATCTTTAAGCGAACGTATGACCCGCAAAACCTCACCCGTAAGTTCAGGGTCAAGTGCGGAGGTCGGCTCATCAAAACAAAGTATATCAGGGGATAACATCAACGCTCTCGCAATTGCAACTCTTTGCTGTTGACCGCCTGAAAGCTGACACGGATATGCATTTGCTTTTTCCGTAAGTCCAACTGTCTCAAGAAGCTTTTCTGCTCTTTCGCGTATCTGCTCCGGGGTCTCTCTTTCGCCTACAAAATCTTTTCTTTTTGAACGAAGCTTGGGTGCAAGCATCAGATTATCAATAACGCTGTATTGAGGAAAGAGATTGAATTGCTGAAAAACAAGTCCGAATGAAAGCTGAGCATCTCTTGCCAATTGAGGCTTTTCGCCTTCTGTTGCCGAAAATACAGTTTTTCCGTTAACGATTATTTCGCCGCTGTTCGCTTTTTCAAGAAAATTTATACAGCGCAGCAACGTTGTTTTACCGCCGCCCGAAGAGCCTATTATAGACAGGACCTCACCTTTTTTTACCGTCAGATCAATGCCTTTTAAGACTTCATTGTCTCCGAACTTTTTTCGGAGATCTTTTATCTCAAGAATATTCATATATTTACAGTATTTTTTGTTTAACAAAAAGTCCTTTCATGGAATTACGCCTTATGCCTTAAAATAATCGAGCTTTTTCTCAAGCCAGCCAAAGAATAATGTAAGAACGGCTGTAAATACAAGATAGTAGATCGCCGTATAGAACAAAGGCCAGAGAAGACCTGCATTTTTGATATATCTTTGCGCAAAGTAAATAAGCTCATAATACGTAACAACACGTGCAAGAGATGTATCCTTGACAAGAGTGATTATTTCGTTGGACATCGGTGCGATTATTCTTTTTATGACTTGAAGCAATATAACCTTAAAGAAAGTTTCTGTTCTTGTCATACCGAGGACCTGCCCTGCTTCATACTGTCCTTTTGCAATAGATTCTATGCCGCCGCGATATATTTCAGAAAAATAACAGGCATAGTTTATCGAGAATGTTATATAAACAGCAGTTTCAGCGGCAAGAAGCATATGTCCAAAGATAAGACCCGGACCGTAATAAACGAATATAAGCTGAAGCATGAGAGGAGTACCTCTGATAATCCAGACAAATGCGCGTGTTATTGCGGAAATAATCTTCCATTTAGACATAGAACCAAATGCGATTATCAAACCGAGGGGGATTGAAAAAGCGAGCGTTACAAAAAATATTTTAAGTGTTTCTCCGAAACCTACAAGAAGGTTGAGGGTAATTTCAATAAATTGATTCATTCTTTTATAATAAATAATGCCTCGGGGCATTGTAGCCCCGAGATATTATACAATCCTTTATTTTATGAGAGCTTTTGCAAGTGTAAGGTCAACAACTGCCGCTTCGGATGCGCCGGAAAGAACTTCGAGAAGAGCATCACTCTGAGCAACTACACTCTTAAATCCGTCTTTGATCGCATCGTTTGATGTGATAACAGATTCGCCTGCAGAACCGCCTTCAGCTGCAATGCTGAGACCTTTAAGATCTTCGATGGTCTTGTATTTTTCAGCGTCTGCCTTTTTAACAACAGCTACCTGAGTGTTGTACATATAAGGAGCGGTGCAGTCAGCCGCTGCTTCGATTGCATCGGTAATGGTCATGCCGTTCCATACGCAGTCGATGTCTTTTGCTTCAAGCGCGATAAGCTTGTAGTCCCATTCGATTTCTTTAAATTCTGCTTTAACACCGAGTTTTTCGCAAACTGCACGAGCATAGTCAGCGTCAAAACCGATCCATTCGCCGTTATCATCAAGATAATCCATGGGCTTGTAGTCGGTAATACCGATAACAAGAGTGCCTTTATTCTGAATGTATGCCCAGTCATCACTGCCTTCACAGGGATCCGCAGCAGGTGCATAATCGTCTTTGCCTACAGCGCCAACTTCGTATTTTGTTGAAAGCTCAGCAAAAAGTCCGTCAGCTATAAGTTCAACTGTTATATCTTCAACCTTACGTGTCATATCGGAACCGGAACGGAACGCTATACCGAAATACTCGCGTTCAAGTCCAAGGTCAACGATCGCAAGATCACTGTAACTGCTTTCGCCGCCACATGCAGCAAGTGCGGTGCAAAGAAGAATTGCACACATAATAAGAGCTAAAATCTTTTTCATTTGTTTCATCACTTTCTTTTATTTGTTTAATTCGTTAAAGTGCAACTATAATAACACATTTCAAGTCATTTGTCAAGACCTTTTTTTCAAATTATAGCAAATAATTTATAATCACACCTGATTCTGCTGATCTCAGGCTGAAAATAAAAAAATCAAATGTATCTTTTTTGCTTTTAACATAAAAAAAGAGCCCGATTCACAGCTCGGACTCTTTCTTGTTAATTAGGTTTTATTTGTTTTGCTTTTACAGATTGATTAGGAATTATTAACCAACAATTTCAAAAGTGTAAGAAGCGGTTTTTGTCTTGTTTTTGTTCTGTCTGTATTCGATATCGAATTCAGTTTCTACATACATAATTTCAATGTCTTCGCCGAATGCGATATTGATATCTGCGCCGAATGCTTTGATTATTTCTTCTGTTTCAACAGCATTAGGAGCTTCTGTCCAGATGAATGCAGGAATCTTGCCTTCAGCAGGAACATATACTACGAGATAACCACCTATAGATTTATAGTATTCAGCGTATTCACCGTTGACCTTAACACGTCTGGTGTCTACTTTTTCTTCTTCTTT
>CAJGDF010000218.1 GCA_904502105.1 uncultured Clostridia bacterium | reverse complement strand
CAAAATAACATTTCCGGATCTTACGGGTACTGTTGCTGATAACCTTCGTGATATCGCACACAAAAAAGAGGATATCTCCGAGCAGCGAGCCGCACTTATCGTACAGCTCGAAAAATATGCGGAGGATCTCTTTAAGGTCGAAAAAGCGATAGATATCCTTTCCAACGTAAACCGCCTTGTCGGTGTTCACGAAAAGCTGTTAAACACAGAAACCGCATTTATGCTTGAGGGTTGGGCTCCCGTTGACAGAATAGACGATGTATCTGCTCTCTGCGAAAAATACGGAGCTTATCTTTCCGTTGAAGATCCGACGGACGATGAAGAACCTCCGATCAAGCTTAAAAACCCGAAAATATTGCAGCCGTTTGAAGCTGTTACGGAAATGTTTGCATTGCCGACATACAGAGGTCTGGATCCCAACTTTATGGTTGCACCGTTCTATTTCCTGTTTTTCGGTATGATGCTTTCGGATGCGGGCTACGGTCTTGTATTGGCTGTCGTTGGCTTCCTCGCTCTCAAATTTACAAATATTCGCGGATCACTCAGAAATATGATAAAACTGTTTTCGATCTGCGGTCTTTCAACTGTCGTTTGGGGCTTTTTATTCGGCTCCTTCTTCGGAGATGCTGTCGCTGTTGTATCCTCGACATTCTTCGGAAGCGATCTTGCTCTTAAACCGATATGGTTTGATCCCGTAAGTGACCCGATAACCTTGCTTATCGTGTCGTTCGTTGTTGGCTTTTTGCATATTATTGCGGGCCTTGGCCTGAAAATGTATATGCTGATACGTGATAAACAGTATTTTGCCGCGGCATTTGACGTCGGATCTTGGATAGTTTTGCTTTTGGGCATTCCGGTTATTCTTGTCAATCCCGTTATCGGCGGAATAATCGTCGGCGCAGGTGCCCTCAGTCTTATCCTCACACAGGGACGAGATAAGAAAGATATCTTCGGCAAGATAATCGGTGGTGTCGGCAGTCTTTACGGCATAACGGGATACCTTTCAGATGTCCTTTCTTATTCCCGTATTCTTGCACTCGGTCTTTCGGCAGGGGTTATAGGAAGCGTTTTCAATAAGCTCGGTTCTCTTGGCGGATCGAATTTCTTCGGCGTTATCCTTTTTATCGTTATTTTTGCCGTTGGTCACACTTTAAATATCGCATTGAGTATTCTCGGTGCATATGTTCACGCATCACGTTTGCAGTTTATTGAATTCTTCTCTAAATTCTATGAAAGCGGCGGACGTAAATTCGATGAGTTCGGTGTTAATGCAAAATACACCGAGATCGGTCAGTAAAAAATAAAATCATTATGAAATAATTATTCGGAGGAATATTAACCATGAACGAAGCAGTAAACACAATCGCTACAACAATCGCCGAACCCGGCGCATTCGCATTTCTTGAAAGCGGCCTTTTCTGGGGCTTTTTAGGTGCAGCTCTCTGCGCACTTCTCACATTTATCGGTTCTGCTCGCGGCGTTAACATCGCAGGCGAAGCAGCTGCAGGCCTTGTAACCGAAGATCCTTCCATGTTCGGTAAGATCGTTATTATCGAAAACCTTCCCGCAACTCAGGCTATTTACGGCCTCCTTATCGCATTCGTTGCTTGCGGTAAACTCGGTCTTTTCTCATCCGAACTTGCAGATATTACCCTCCTTCAGGGTTCGCTTCTTTTCCTTGCTTGTCTTCCCATGGGCGTTGTAGGCCTTATATCCGCTATCTTCCAGGGCAGAACAGCAGCCGCTACTATCAGCATTCTTACAAAAAACCCGAACGAGACATCCAAATGTATTCTTATTACCGCGATGGTAGAAACCTTTGCGATCTTTGCGCTTCTTATCTCGTTCCTTCTTGTTAACTTTATCATTAAGTAAGGGAAAAATCAATGGGAATAGATAACATTCTCGACCGTATTGCAGTCGATTCCGAAAAAGCTGCTGAGAGTATAACCTCTGAAGCACGCGCAAAGGCTACTGAGTTATACGCGGAACGTACAGCAGAAGCGAAGCTCGCGGCTGCGGCACTCATTGAGGCGGCTGAAAAGGGTGCAATAGAGAGAATTAACCACATTAAAAGTACAGCGGCTCTTGAATCGAGAAAACTCGTTCTTGCCGCTAAAAGAGAAGTTATTGATGAGGTTTTTGACGATATAACGGCGACCTTCCGTAAGCTTCCCAAAGACGAATATGCTGCTTTTCTTGCAGGTGTTGCAGTTAAAAGCTCCGAAAAAGGCACTTTGTTCTTTGCGAACGTGGATTACGATGTTGCGGATAAGGTAAGAGAATACCTCAAAGACAAGCCTCAGTACAAGGTTGCAAAGACGACTGTTAAAGATATTGCAAGCGGCTTTGTCATCAAGTATGATAACGTAAGGATAGACTGCTCGGTTGACTCTATTGTTGAAAATATGAGACCTGAGCTTGAGGCTATCGTTGTTTCAAAACTTTTCCCTGAAAATACGGAGAAAAAATGAGCCGATTCAAAGATACAGATTATTTGAACATATCCATGCGTATAAAATACCTTGAAGCCCGTCTTATGGGTTCCGAGGCTTTTGGCCGTATGCTCTCATGTAAAACTCCCGAAGAAGCGATATCTGTCGTTTGTGACAGACTTGACTCGGATGCAGGGAAGATCTCGTCGGCATTTGATTTTGAGACGGTGATCGAAAATGAAGAAAAGAAGGTTTCCGATTTTCTTCTGAAAAATGTTCCTGACCGCAGGCTTGTTGAAATTTTCGCTGTCAGACGCGATTTTATGAATGTAAGAGCACTTATCAAGGCTGATATCCGCAATATTTCGCCCGACAGAATGCTTGTTTCGGGCGGATCCGTAACAAAAGAAGAGATAAAAAAGGCTTTTGACCAAAGAGATGAAAAGCTGCTTGACGGTTATTTTATTGCTGCTGTAAAAGCGGCATACAGTGCTTATGCTCAGACAGGTGACCCTCAGCGTATAGACACCGTTTGTGACCGTATATGCTTTGAATGTCTGAAAAATGCGGCAGACAAGTCTCCGTTTGACTTTGTATCCGACTTTTTCGGAATGAGGATAGATCTTATAAACATTCTTTCATTCATCCGTCAGAGGCTTATGGGTAAAGATGTGTCGTTTTATTCAACGACTGTTCTTCCGGGCGGCAAGATGTTCTCAGAGAAGTATCTTGCAGATCTTTATGTCCGTCCTCTTTCCGAATTTTTTGAACGTCTTTCAAGAACAGAATACGGCGTTCTTACAGCGGATACCGATCCTTTGAAGCCTGACACTGCGGCTCTCGAAAGAAATGCCGATAAGTTTGTCTGCATGGCTGTAAAGAAGCTTCGTAAGGTCTCGTTCGGACCACAGGTAAT
>CAJGDF010000217.1 GCA_904502105.1 uncultured Clostridia bacterium | reverse complement strand
TCAGTTCGCTTTTCTGCTGAGTATAAATGACATCAAAAATGCTATACGAAAATAAGATTATCTGAATCAGCAGAATCGCCGAAACAATAGGAGATCTTTTAATGTTTCCCCATAAATTTAAAAAGAACAATTTTAACATGATATAATCTTCCTTTCTGTATATGTTGATTATATTTTAACATAATATAGTGATATTTGTCAAGTATTTATCCAAAAAGAGAGACCGTTTTAAGGTCTCTCTTAAAAATATTAATTTTAAATTATGATCGCTCTCTTATTATCTATCACATCATTTATCTCGTTTACTGTTTTCAGTATTTGAGGATCAACAGAATATCTTTTTGCAATCGAAAACACATTTTCGTTTTTATCTGCATAATAAATCGTTATTCCCGAATTTCTTTGCTGAACAGGGGAATCCGTTATTTCTGCATTAGTAACTACACCTTTCTGATTTAGTACAGAAACAGTTCCAACACACACCGCATCCATTCTTATCTCTATGCTGCTTCCGTCCTTTTCAACAAAGGCACACGCTTCGAGATTAATGATGCATTTTGATATCGCGGCAGCTCCTCCCGATTTAACGGGCATTTGAAGCTCAAAGGGGATCTTTCTTTCGCATGTGGTAAAATCACCCTCTGTGTCTGTAAAGAAAACAGTGCAAACCATGGAGCCTTTTATATTCATCGATCCGTTTTCTGTATAATAATCCGCATTTTCGATCTCAGGTAAAACCGAAATATCGTGAACCTTTGCGTATTCTCCGATATCTGCAGATTGACGTACCGAAATCTCTTTTTTAACATTACATATATTTTGAGCAATCATTTCCGAGGTTGAAATGTCCAACTCTTTATCTGTTGAAAATGCATCAAGGCAAACAGTTTGTTTTTTATTTTTATAAGCAACCGCAGTAACAAATATTTCAGCATCAAATGTTATTTCGGAAGATGTTTCCGACGAATTTGAAAGCAAAGATACCGACATATCGCTTATATCGTATCCAATATCAAAGATGCAGGATTCATCGATATCTTTCATCTCTAATATGTGAGAAAAGCTGCTTTTATGTGTTGATGTCAATATTTCAGATGTTTCATTTTCGGTATAAAGTATCTTTAATATAAGATCTCCTTTAACAATGATTTTTCCGTTTACCGATTTTCTTTCTGTTTCAATTATATAACTGTCATATCTTAAAATTGTATTTACGTTTTTACTGTCCACCGAAATGTCATCCGTTAAACGAAGCGGCTTTTGAGTTTCGCAAACAACATTAAATGTTTCAATCGAATCTGTTTGCATAAAAACATTCTTTGATTCTTCAGAGTTTTTAACAGCACATTGCTCTGTTTCTGCTATGCAGTCAGCGAAAACTGAAATGTTAGCCTTAAAATATAATTTTTGAGGATTCAACGCTCTTGTGTTTACGTATACTGTTTTAGCTTCAACGAAACAAGAAATTATAGTATCTGTTTTTATGTCGATATTTTGTGAAAACGGTATTGCTGTTGAGTATCCGTTGATTTTACCGCTTTCACAGATATATAAAACTCTGAAGCATACATTTCCTTCGATATACACCTTTGATTCACGAATTTCTTTTGAACGTATATACGGAATAGCCTCTGTTTTAACAACTCGCATTATACCGGGATAGTAATCGGGAACGATAACCTCTCCTTCAACCGGAGTTTCACTATATACTCTGCGTAAAAACGATGCTGATTTGAAATTTTCTTTTTCTAAACTGATATTCATAAAATCACCTCGATTAATAATATGTTCATTGTCGGACAAATATAACAAAGAATAAATGTAATAAATATTTCCTTGACTTTTGTCAGAAATAGGGGTATAATGTTGAAAATAATATTTATCAGATTGGAGATACATAAAATGAACAAAATTTTAATCGAAATGTCCGCAAGACATATCCATATCAATGCAGAACAGCTTGAAATCCTTTTCGGTAAGGGTCACGAACTTACCCCCAAGAAAATGCTTTCTCAGCCCGGTCAGTACCTCTGTGAAGAAAAAGTAACTGTATGCGGTCCCAAAGGCGAACTCAAAGTTTCCATCCTCGGTCCCTGCAGAAAAGATACTCAGCTCGAACTTTCTTACTCTGATGCAAGAGCTCTCGGTGTAACAGTTCCCGTTCGTGAATCCGGCGACATCAAAGGCAGTGCTCCCATCACCGTTAAAGGTCCTGCTGGCGAATACACCGTTGAAGAAGGCGCTATCGCAGCTATGAGACACATTCACCTCGATCCCGAAACCGCTGAAAAATACGGTGTAGCTGACAAACAGATCGTTAATGTTAAATACGATAACGGCAACAGAAAGCTCATTTTTGGCGACGTTGTAGTTCGTGTTAATGCCAACTTCGCTCCCGCTATGCATATCGATACCGACGAAGCTAACGCTGCAGGCATCGCAGGCACCGCAGAAGGCGAAATCCTCGCGTAATTTAATATTATTGATAATAGGATCCCTTACAGAAGAAAAATCTGTAAGGGATTTTCTATGTGAAACAAGGAAGAAGCCTTATGAAGCTTCTTCCTTTATAAATTTATGCGGTTACGATTTTACTGTCAGCGTGAAGACTGAGCTTTTCTACAGCATTTTCTCTCATTTTATATTTGAGTATCTTACCTGCAGCATTCATCGGAAAATCTGTTACAAAATCAATATATCTCGGGCATTTATGCTTTGCGATATGTGTAACGATATATTCACGAAGTTCTTCTTCAGTTAAATTTTCATCCGCTTTTATAACACAAGCCATGATCTCTTCACCGTACTGTTTATCGGGAACACCGATTACCTGAACGTCTTTGACTTTCGGATGGGTGTATATGAAATCTTCTATTTCTTTGGGATAAATATTTTCACCCCCGCGAATGATCATATCCTTGATTCTGCCTGTGATCTTGAAGTTTCCGTCCGGAAGTCTTCTTGCAAGGTCACCGGTATGGAGCCAACCATCTTTATCTATAGCCGCTGCGGTAGCCTCGGGCATTTTGTAATAACCCTTCATGATGTTATATCCGCGAGCCACAAATTCACCGTCAACGTTATCAGGCAGATCCGCACCTGTTTCGGGATCAACAATTTTACATTCAACTCCGTAGAATGCTCGTCCAACAGTATTTACACGTGTTTCTATTGTATCATCAATGGAACTTTGTGTGCATCCCGGAGATGCTTCTGTCTGACCGTAAACAATTGTGATCTGAGACATGTGCATTTTTTCTACAACTTCCTGCATTACCTTAACAGGGCAGGGGCTTCCCGCCATAATACCTGTACGCATATGAGAAAAGTCGGTTTTATCAAAATCTTCATGACCAAGCATTGCAATA
>CAJGDF010000216.1 GCA_904502105.1 uncultured Clostridia bacterium | reverse complement strand
TTTAGCAAGTTCAAAATCATTAATGATACCTTCAGAGAAATCCCCTGCTTCGACAGAAAATTCAGCAAGGATGCGTTCAATCTCCTTAGCTTCTTCTGCAGCAAGAATAGACAGCTCGTTATTGGCTGCAACAACCTGTACAGGTTCAATAAATAATGTAGCGCCTGAAGATGAAATATCGTGAACCAAACCACCGATCTCATTTTTATATTCTGCTTTAACAGGCAGAACAAATCTGTCGTTTCGAATGGTTATTATTGCATCCTGAAGATATTTTTGATGAGATTGAGAGTGAATCAATCCGTCGAGAACACTTCTTATTCGCGAACGTGCGTTAAGTTTTTTTCTTCTGATCTCTCTTAATGCCGTACTTGCTGTATCAGCCACTTCTTCTTCGCTTATAAAAGATGTTGAGATCTTATCTTCAAAGTATTTATTAACATACAGATTCTGAACATAATGTTCAAACGGTGTTCCTTCCGATCTGTTCTCAAAAAATTCGCTTATATTACGAGCACATTTAAGAACTGCTCCGATATTCAAAAGTTCTTTTATTGATAAGACAGAACCTGATGCCGCACGTTTGCAAGAATGTGTAATATCTGTTATTCCGCTAAAGCTAGGTGAACCGAATCTTGCAAGAAACAATGTTGCGGATTCCGTTTCATTAAGTGCTTTTTGAGCATCGTCGAACGATAAAAAAGGCAAAAGCTCCTCACAAGCCTGTTTACCGGGTTCGGAAATAGCATGTTGTTTAAGTTTTTCTGTTATTTTATCAAATTCTAAAGTGTTAAGATTTTTCATATAGTATTCTGATCTATAACCAAGCCCTTATAGACTTGGAGTGTTTTAAATTTAGTTTCAAGTTTATATTGTAAATATTCTTCTGTCAGACGTTGAAGCATCATAAAAGAAAGCTCACTTATGTTAAAAGCGAATTTCTTAACCCCGTTTGATGATAAGACATGATTTATACAATGAATTATTGTTTCATTTATTCTGTGAAGCTCATGCTCCGGATATTTTTGAGCACATTGTTCGCAAAGAAAACCCTCATCGAAATGCCAATAAACGGGATCGTTATGACATTCTGAGCACGACTCGGCATTGGGCATAAAACCGGATAATTGAAGATAACATATTTCAAAAACTAACTTTATGATTTTCGGATCAATAGGTTTAGAGGTTCGTCCGGAAAGAACATATAGAGAATTCAAAAGTACCTTTAAATAATCCTGGGGGTTTTCAATATGTTCGGGAACACAACTTGAAATCTCGCAGAAATATTGTCCGATCGTCATCACTATAGGGTCTTTTCTTAGTTCGGGGAAATAATCCTGAACAGTAGAACCCCTATAAACCAAAAGTCCTTTAAATCCAACAGAAACCTCAAATTTGGAATATGCAAATGTCCAAGAATACATTGTGTTTTTATTTGTTTTGGATGCTTGTTTTGTATAGATAAATACCTTACCTCTTTCAGCAGTAAGAACCTCCATTAAATATGCCTGATCCTTACACTGAAATGTTCTCAGTAATATACCGTTTAACTCAACAAGCTCTTGAATCATTCTTTAAACCCCAAATCTTTGAGCATATTTTCATCATCACGCCAATTTTCTCTGACTTTAACAAAGCATTTGAGAAACACCTTTTGACCGAACATATCTTCAAGTTCAGTTCTTGCCGCTGTGACAGAATTCTTCAGCATTTCACCGTTCTTGCCAATGATAATTGCTTTATGAGCACTTCTTTCACAAATAATATCAGCCGCTATTTCACTGATAGGTTCGCCGTGTTTTGTTTCGGTCTCTTTAAAATCAACTATCTCAACTGCAATACCGTGAGGAATTTCATCGCGAAGATTTCTGAGAAATTTCTCACGTATAAGCTCGGAGGTGAGCTCTCTCATCGTCATTGTTGTTGCAATATCATCAGGGAAAAGCGGTTCGCCTTCTTCTCCAAATTTTTTGAGTTCATCAAAAACAAGATCAACACCATCACCTGTCTTAGCGGAAATGGGAATAATCGTTGTGAAGTCCATAAGGCTTGAATATTCAGAAATCACTTTCAAAATAAGATCTTTCTCTATAAGGTCAACCTTGTTTATAACAAGAATTGCAGGGAGATCCATTGTTTTCAAACGTTCACAAAGCTGAACCTCTGTTTTACCCGGTTTTCTGCATTCGACAACAAGCAATACTGCATCAACATCTTCAAGAGTACCCGTAGCAGCTTTGATCATATGACCGCCCAATTTTGATTTAGGTTCATGAAGCCCCGGGGTATCATAAAAAACGATCTGACGTTCTTCATCGGTATATATACCTGTTATACGTCCTCTTGTTGTTTGAGGTTTATTGGATACGATCGCAACTTTTTCACCGATAAGTGAATTCATCAATGTGCTTTTGCCAACATTAGCGCGACCAATAAGTGCTATATTAGAAATTTTCATTTATTTAATCCTTTTCGTTTGATTTTTTTATCCTTTTTTCCGCCGCGAATAAATAAGAATATTGGGAATACTGATGCAGCTATGATCAGAAGCCAAGGTGGAGTTAGGGCAATTCGAAATGCATTAATAAGTTTCTCTTTTTCAGAAAAAAGACTAATTGCAACGGCAACAGAAGAAATAGCTGAAATCAAAACCGCTGCAGCGGCAAAATCTTTTGCAATTCTGGCATTTGGATTTTGCTCTCTTGTTTTTATATCTACCGCATTTTCTATTGCACTGTTAACAATTTCAAGAGAAGGAACTAAACCTAAAGTAAGACAAAGAATAGCCCACTGTGTACCGTCTAGCCCATAAAAAAAAGCAAAAATAATAACATACAAAATCGCAGTCATATGTATACGGAAATTACGTTCAGTTTGAATCATTTTACCTATACCGCGAAATGCGTAATAAAAGCTTCTTAGTATTGATTTTAAAAGTTGCATTAATAACCTCCGATACACAAAATAAACAATCGAACTAATCGTTTTTTCTTAACTTGAGAATCTCTTCCTGTTTAGAGAACATATCTTTTTCTTCTTTTTTGTTCCTATGATCTAATCCCAGCAGATGAAGCACAGAGTGAGCAGTTAAAAGCTCGATTTCCATTCTCGGTGTATGTCCTGGATAGGATTGTTTATACGCTATATCAACACATATAGCCATATCGCCAAGAAATACGCGTTCATTTTTTTTAAGTTCAGGTTTATCTCCTGGCTCATATTCTCCCGAGGGAAATGAAAGAACATCGGTAGGTTCATCAATACCTCTGAAATCGTTATTGAGCTGTTTGATCTCCTCTCTGGAAACAAGTTTAACACTTACCTCGCAAGGGAAATCAATACCCATATATTCAAGGGTGTTTATAACAGTTCGACGGATACCTGCCATGGTTTTGGGTCCAACTGGACGCTCATCCTGAGCATTATCTATATAAGTTCTGGTATTCATTGTTTATCGCCTATTTTC